>JAIFNK010000118.1 GCA_020047775.1 Akkermansia sp.
GCTCGACGTTCCAGCCGGCGTGGGGGTCGGCGGGGATTTTTTCGGGGGTGAGGCCGGTGGTTTTTCCGGGGCCGTCGATGGTCCACTTGACGCGTTGGCCGTCGGCGGTGACGGCGTGCTCGTACGCGGCGATGGCGAGCAGATCGAGCATTTCATCGAGGTCGGCGGCGGTGAAATCCGAGGTCATGACGGCGCTGGATTTCTCCGGCAGCAGACGGGCGACGAGTCTGGCCGCGCGTTGCGGAGTGAGGGCGAGGCGCTGGCGTTCGCGGAGGGCGGCGAGCGTTTCCTCGGCGGTCTCGTCGCGTCCACCGGAGTCGGTGCCGAAGGTGAGATCGGCCGGTGCTTTCACCCGGCGGGTGCGGGCGAGTGACTCGCTGCCGAAGAAGAATTTCACCTCGGGCACGAGCGGTGCGAAGTCCGGCTCGGCGTCGCGCATGGCGGCGAGGCGGGTGCCTTCGTGGGCGGCGTTGATGGAGTCGCAGTAGGATTTGACGATTTCCGGGCGGCGACCGCGGAGCTCGGTTTGATAGCGATAGCGTTGTTGGGAAAGCTGGTTGAATGATGCCATCCGGGCGTCGATGGCATCGGCGACGAGGCGGATGGCGGAGAGCCGGTGTTCGAGGTCGCGCAGGGCTTTTTCCGCGCGGTGATAGGATTCGTTTTCGTCCCAGTGATAGTGGGCGGCGAGGCCTTCTGCCAGGCGCTCTTTGACTAACGGATCATCGCGACGGTCGGCGATGTAGGAGCGCAGGACTTGGAGCCTGGGCAGCAGGCCGTTTCTACGGAGGGCGTCGTAACAAACCATGTGCTGGCCGGCGCCGAACTCGGCGTAGAGCAGCCGCAGGGTTTCCGCCGGCGAATCGCTGAGGCGCTGGCGGCGGTCGAAGAGCGAGATGAGTTTTTCCACGCCGTGGAGCTGGATGATCGCGCTTTCGAGGCGGGCGTTGCAGTCGGTGACGGTGCTGCGGATTTCGTCGGATTCCTGCAAGCGCGGGTCGAGAATGTTCGGGCGTTCGAGGGTTTCGCAAACGCCGCGGACGGTGTCGGCGAAGGTTTTCAGCTCGGCGATTTCATCCTCGGCGAGCTCGCGCAAGAGCCGCAGCAACGGGCGGAGGCCGGGAGAAACGAGTGCCCAGCGTTCGTGCAGGCCGAGTTGCTGGTCTTCGAGCCAGCGCGAATCGCAGAGGCGGTTGAAAAACTGGCCGGCACGCTGGCGGGCGTCGCGGAGGGTGGCGCCCTCGTCGTCGTCGAGCACGATGTCCGGATGAGCGGCGAGGATTTCCCGGATCAGCGCGATCGCCTCGGCATGAGGAATCCGTCCGGCCTCGCCCGCCACCTCGGCGAGGCGTTCCGCGCAATCGACGTAAATCGCCGCCGACGGCCGGGTCAGCGGGCGGAAAAAATCCCGCGAAACGGAGGCGAGGAGTTTTTCACTAAGATTCGGCGGGGACATGCGGCGGGCGGCAGTCTAGGGTTCCCGCATGTGGCAACCCAAGCGCGAAATGTGACATCGCAACGCGGGTTAGCGACCTTGCTGCTCTGCAAGCCAGGCATCCATGCCGCCGGTCACGTTTTTGACGCTGGTGAACCCGTGGTCGAGCAGCAGTTGCACGGCCTTGGCGGAGCGGCCGCCAGCCTTGCAGTGGATCAGGATTTCGCGGTTGGCTGGGAGGGTGGCCAATTGTGTCGAAAGAGTTTTCAACGGGATCAACCGCGAGCCTTCGATGTGGGCGACGGCGTATTCGTCCGGCTCGCGGACATCGATGAGCAAGCCTTTGAAATTCCCGTTCAAGAGGGTGCGGAGTTCGGTGGTGGTGATGGATTGCATGTGTTCCGGGGTAAAAGCGCAGGTGGCGGAGGCGGTGGTTTCCGGATTGGAAACGCTGGAAATTTCCGGGTGGTCGCCGCATAGGCGGCATTGCGGATCGCGGTTGAGTTTGAGCGTCCGGAAGGAGCTGTCGAGCGCGTCGTAGCAGGTGAGTTTCCCGAGGGGGATCTTGCCGATTCCAAGGATCAGCTTGATGGTTTCCATCGCCTGGAGCGAACCGATGATGCCGGGAAGCACGCCAAGCACGCCGGCTTCCTGGCAGGATGGGACGCTGCCCGGGGCGGGCATTTGCGGCAGGAGGCATCGGTAGCAGGGGCCGCCGAGGTGCGGGGCGAAGACTCCGGTCTGACCTTCGAACCGGTAAATTGCGCCGTAAACCAGCGGTTTTCCCAGAAGGAAAGCGGTGTCATTGGTGAGGAAGCGGGTGGGGAAATTGTCCGAGCCGTCGACCAGGATGTCATAGGTTCCGGCGATTTGCAGCGCGTTTTCCGGGGTGAAGCGGACGGGATGGAGCTCGACTTGCACATGTGGGTTCACCTCGCGCAGGCGGGCGGCGGCGCTTTCGAGTTTCGGTTTCCCGATCCAGGATTCTCCGTGGAGGATCTGTCGTTGCAGATTGGAGACGTCCACCACATCCGCATCGACGAGGCCCATTCTGCCGACTCCCGCAGCTGCCAGATAGAGCGCGGCGGGCGAACCGAGCGCGCCGGTCCCGATGAGCAGGACCGAGGCGTTTTTCAGCCGCAGTTGTCCTGCCTCGCCCACGGCGGGAATGAGCAGGTGGCGCGAATAGCGGAGCAGTTCCGCCGGTGTAAGTCCGTCTGACATGGCGCGGCAAGTTTGTAGCGGAATGGTCACTGATCAAAGGAGGAAAACCACTTTGCGGAGTCGGGATTTATGATAAGGTGCGGTCATGTCTGAAACTTTGTCCTCTTTTCTGTTAAGCCCGGGTGACGTGGCACCTGATTTCTCGCTGCCTGATGCGGAGGGGCGGATCGTGGCCCGCGCGGATGTCGCCGGAGAGAGGGGATTGCTGGTGGTTTTCGCCTGCAACCACTGTCCGTTCGTCATTCATCTGGCGGATGCGCTCGGTGATTTCGCGCGGGAAATCGCGCCGCAGGGAGTGAACACCGTGGTCATCAATTCAAACGATCTGGCAAAATATCCCCAGGACGGACCGGAACCGATGAAGGCATTCGCCGCCGGAAAACGGTGGGATTTTTCTTATCTACTGGACGAGTCGCAGGAGGTTGCCAAGGCGTATGGCGCGGCCTGCACGCCGGACTTTTTCCTCTTCGACGCCGCTGGAAAGCTCTTTTATGCCGGCCAGTTCGACGATTCGCGGCCGCGCAGCGGTCATGAGCCCCACGGTGGCGACCTGCGCGAGGCGGTGCGGCGGATGTTGAATGGCGAGGAACCGTTCGCCCGCCCCTACCCGAGCAGCGGCTGTAACATCAAGTGGAAACCGGGGAACGAGCCCGCCGCTGATCGGGCGTATTGAAATTGACCCGTGCCGGTGGGGCGGTGATGCTGCCGCCGTGCGTTCGATATTGGTTACGGGTGGAAATGGCGGTCTCGGTCTCGGAATCGCCCGCTATTTCCTCGATCACGACCCGGAAGCCCGAGTCTGGCTCGGCGTCCGGGCGAATCGGACGCAGGCGGAAATTCTTGCTGCGGAACACACCGGACGTTGCCGCATGATCGATCTTGAAGTCACCGATCCCAAGGCGTGGAAATCCGCCGTCGGTCAAATCATCGACACCGACGGCCGCCTCGATGTGTTGGTGAACAACGCGGGCATGCACCGCGACTGTCTGCTCGCGGCGATGCCGGACGAGGCGTGGCACTCGGTCATCGCCGCGAATCTGGACGCGGTTTTCCATGGCTGCCGCGCGGTCGTCACGCCGATGATGGGCCAGCGTTTCGGACGCATCATCAACATCGCCTCGCTCAGCGCGGTGCTCCCGCCGTTAGGCCAGACAAATTACGCGGCAGCCAAGGCGGGCGTGGTCGCGTTCAGCCAGACGCTGGCAAAGGAAGTCGCGCGTTCCGGCATCACCGTGAATTCGGTGCTGCCCGGTTTCATCGAGACCGAGGCGCTGGGCGATATGGACGACGAGGCGCGCAAATCCGCCAAACGCGGCATCCCGATGCGCCGCTTCGGCAAACCGGAGGAAGTGGCGGCGGCGGTCTATTTCCTCGCAAGCGGGGGAGCTTCCTATGTCACTGGTGCCGCCCTGAAAATCGACGGCGGAATTTTTTAACCACAATATCATGCAAGGCGAGGAACTGAGACAGAAGATCAAGGAGATGATGATAGATGAGCTGATGCTCGAACAGTCGCCGGAGGAGATTACGGACACGATTCCGATTTTCGGAGCGGGTGGCCTCGGGCTGGATTCAGTGGACGCCCTTCAGCTGGTCGTCGGGTTGGAAAAGCACTTCGGTTTGAAGATCGGCAACCCGGACGCGGCGAAGGGTATCCTCGAAAGTGTGGAAACCATCGCCCGGGAGATCGAGAGATCCGTCTAACGATTTTTTGGGTTTCCATCAGCTTGCATGAAGGCGGTCCTGATATTCCTGCTCAAGCTGGTGCTCACCGGATTGTGCCTGTGGTGGGCGTTCTCCCATGTGGATTTCGACGGTTCGGTGTTCACGCGGCCGGGTGCCATTGATTACCGGTGGCTGGCCGGGGGAGTGGCGCTGGCCGGAGTGTCGGTGGTGCTTCAAGCCATGCGCTGGTGGATTTTTCTGCGAGCCCAGTTGCTGCCGGTGAAACTGGGGCGCGCCGTCGAGTTGACGATGATCGACAGTCTTTTCAGTCTCGCCTCGGTGAGCGGGATCGGTGGCGACGCGGCGCGGATCATCCTGCTGATGCGAGATCATCCGGGGCGCAAGCTCGTCATTGCCACGGCGGTGATGGCGGACCATCTCGCGGGGCTCGTTTCCGTGGCGGTTTTGTTTTTCATCATCTCCGTCGCAAGGTTCGATGCCATCGCGGACCAGAGCATCCTCGGCCGCGGCGTGATCCACTTTGCGTGGTTCTATCTGGGCGGAGGGCTGGCGATGGTGCTGCTTGTCTTCATCTGTGCCTCGCCACCGGTGCACCGGCGGATTCACGGCAACGACCGCTTCGCCCGCTGGCCGTTCATGAAGCGGATTCCGGAGTTGTATGATGTCTATCGGAAAGACTGGAGGTTTCCCGTCGCCGGGCTGTGCGTTTCCTTCCTCATGTTGTTTTCCTATTTTTCGTCCTATTACTGCGGCATGCGCGCCGTCGGCGGCACCGCGGAGTATGGTGCGGTGATTTCCGCGATGCCGGTGATCGACTCTATCAGCGGCATGCCGGTCTCGGTGGCGGGCGTGGGCGTGCGGGAAAAACTTTTCGAAGTCCTGATGAAGGATCTCGCGGGAGTACCGCCGGAAACCGCGGTGGCCGCCTCGCTGGCAGGCTTCGCTTGCAACGTGCTCTGGGCCGGGCTGGGAGCCTTGTTTTTCCTCAAAAAACGCGACCGCATCCGGGTCGCGGAGTTGGTGGAGGAGAGATGATCGTTGTCATCGCTATTGGAGTGCGGCATGTTCAACCGCGCCATGGGGGCGGAGCTTTTCGGCGTCTCAAGAACTTCGTGCTTGGCTTGCGGGATGAATCCCGCGCTCCGTGAAGAGCTTCGCGCACTCGTCAACCGCCCGCCGCGATGAGATCCGCGAGATGGCCGCCGTGGGCGGTGACCCATTTGCCCTTTTTGACGACTTTGGTGAAGCCGATGCCATTGGCGGCGGCGGCTTTGAAGACGTCCCACGCCTGGGTGGCGAGGATGCCGGAAACGATGAGATCGCCGCCGGGGGCGAGGGATTTCGCGATTACCGGCCAGGCTTCGATGAGGATGGTGGAAAACAGGTTGGCGAGCACGACATCGTAGCCCTTTTTGCGTGGTTTCCATTTCAGGACGTCCTGCTCCTTCATGAGGATGTCCGGCGTGCCGTTGCGCTCGATGTTGCGGATGCCGACAGCGACGGCGAAGGGATCGAAATCACAGGCGTAGGTCTCGCCGGCCCCCAGTTTTTTCGCGGCGATGGCGAGGACTCCGGTGCCGGTCCCGAGGTCGGCGACGGTCCAGTTAGTGCCTTTTCGCGAACGGGCGACGTCCACGAGCAAGCGCAGACAGGTCGAAGTCGTGGCATGATCGCCAGTGCCGAAGGCCATTTCCGGCGGGATGACGATGATCTGGCGGTCGGGATTCGCTTTTTTCAGCGCGGCGAGTTCCTTCGGGCGTTTCTCCGCAGTGAGCACGAAAACATCGCGCACTTTGACCGGGCGCGGGGCTTCGACGGGCTTGTTCCACTCGGCGTCGCCCATTTTCCGGACGCTGCCGCCGAATTGCGCGACGATGGCGGTCGCTTCTTTTTGAGTATTGCAGAACAGCCGGATGCGGATGGATTTACCGCCTTTGATCATCTCGATGACCAGATTCGGATTTCCGGAGAACCGTTCCTCCCAAGCATCCATCCACTTCGCGGCGGAGAGTTTCGACCAGACGAACATGTGGAATTGCAGTGGGGAATGCGCTCCGTAAAAAATTGGAGCGGGCGATGAGATTCGAACTCACGACATCCACCTTGGCAAGGTGGCGCTCTACCACTGAGCTACGCCCGCGTCGGAAAACGCGTCGACGGCTTTCTACATGGGCGGCGAGGGTGGACAAGCCAAATTTTGCAAATTTTCCATGTTCATTTTTCCGGCTCCGGGTTTCTTTTCCCGCACGCATGTCCGACAAGCTCGCTGAAATCATCGCCACCAAACACCAAGAGGTCGCCGCCCTGATGCCGCGCGCGGCGCTGCTGCGGGCGGGAGCACTGCAACGCAACGATTTCGGCGGATTCCGCGCGGCACTCGACCGCGGACCAGGCCAGCTCGGAGTCATCGCCGAGGTGAAAAAGGCGTCGCCCTCGGTCGGCTTGATCGATCCGAACTTCGACCCGGTCCGCCAAGCGAAGCGCTATCTGGAAGGCGGCGCGTCGTGCCTCTCGATCCTCACGGATGAGAAATATTTCCAAGGCTCGCTCGCCTATCTCTCGCAAATCTCGAAATTTTCCGTCGCGCCGCTGCTGCGCAAGGACTTCACCATCCACGAGGTGCAGATCCACGAAGCGGTGGTCACCGGGGCGGACGCTATTTTGCTCATCGTCGCCGCGCTGGATGACGAAACGCTGCGCCGCCTCTACGACGAGGCGAAGTCGTTCATGCTCGACGTGCTCGTGGAAGTCCACGACCTGCGGGAAATGGAGCGCGCGCTCGAACTCGGCGCGGACCTCATTGGCGTGAACAACCGGAATTTAAAGACCTTCGCCGTCGATCTCGCCACCACCGAGCAACTCGCGGAAGAGGTGCCGGACGACGTGCTGCTCGTTTCCGAAAGCGGGATCAAATCACTTGAAGACGCCCAGCGCGTGCTCGACGCCGGGGCGAACGCGGTGCTCATCGGCGAGGCGCTGATGCGCGCGCACGACCCCTCGCGGGAAATCGAGGCCTATCTGGCGCTGGAAAGTGCCTGATCCGGGGAAAATCTTCGCAGTTAGGCAATCGGGGCTCTCCTCCGACGTCGCGGGTCCCGCGACCTGGGCGGCGTGGTGACCCTCAGGCAAGCGGCTACCGGCCAGCCGATGTCCTTTGGGCGGGTGAAGGTGAATTCGCCGCGACCGGAAAGGCGTCCGGGGAGCTTGATTTGTGGGGGATCCTGGCAACTTCCCCTGATCGATCCTCGCAATGGGGTGGAAATTAGAAAAAAGATCAAAATAGGACTTGTCACCTCGGGATCGGCTCCTAGAGTCGCCCCCCCCACAGCGAGGGCCGCTGACGATTGGATTCGAAGCGGCTCAAATTACAGGGAAAATTTATCGGGTGCAGCTCCGGAAAAAAGCTACTACAAGGTCGCCTTGTCGTCGCTCCGGTTTGCCCTCATGGGAAAATCAGAACCACCGCAAGGAAATCATGCCGACCATCAATCAGCTCGTTCGCAAGGGACGCCTCACTCCGGCCGAAAAGTCGAAGTCACCCGCTCTTGTCAACTGCCCACAGCGCCGCGGAGTATGTCTTCAAGTCATGACTCG
>JAIFNK010000103.1 GCA_020047775.1 Akkermansia sp.
GGCGTCGGTGACGAGCGTGTTTCCGGAGGGCTGGTGGGTGGCGCTGCAATGCAGGTCCCCTTCGTATGTCAGTTTGATTTCAACCATGTGATGAGTGTTTTTTGGAGAGATTAGTCGGAGTCGGAATTCGTCGGAGATTCGCCATCCAGTGTGACTCTGGCAAGGACGGGCCGGAAGCCATAGATCGCGTCTTCGAATGGAGGCGGCACGGCGTTCCTGG
Source organism: Akkermansia sp. (assembly GCA_020047775.1). Lineage (GTDB taxonomy): Bacteria > Verrucomicrobiota > Verrucomicrobiia > Verrucomicrobiales > Akkermansiaceae > Luteolibacter. The sequence continues at coordinate 221 of JAIFNK010000103.1, forward strand.
ATCCGGAGGAAAGGTTCTCCGGTTGATAGGAGTTCCACCCGCCGCCGCGGAGGACGCCTAGCGGATTTGTCGAAAGGGTGGAATATTCATCCTCCACCCATTCCTGCACGTTGCCACTGAGGTCGTAGATGCCGCGGGAATTCGCCGGAAACGAGCCTACCGGCGCGGTGAATTCATAGCCGTCGTCATAGCCGGGGATCGTCCGGTCGATCGCGACTCCGGGGGAGCGGGCGGCCGTCACATCCGCGAAATTTCCAACCACCCGGTCGGGCGGCCAGACCGTGCCCCACGGATAGACGTTCTCTTTCCGCAAATCCCGCCAGCCCGGACTGACTCCTTCCTCTTCCTCGAGCCCCACCATCCTGCTCCATTCGAGATCCGTCGGCAATCGATAGACGTGGGTCTGGGCGATGCGCTCATCCTTGCGTTCACGCTCGGTCAACCAATGGCAGAATGCCTGGGCGTCCTCACGGGAAACATTCACCACGGGATGCTCGCCATTCTGCGCGAACCACGCGGACCGCAGCACGTTACGGCCGGTTTCCCGGAGGAAAATCTCGTAATCCCGGACGCGTGTCTCCCAGATCGACACCATCAGGTCCTGCGCGACCGGAGCGAAACGCATGCCGATTCCATTCTCCCAGGGCTGGCCGAACACCACGCCCAGATTCTTCTCCAGGGTCACCTCTCGCGCGATCCGCTCGCCCTCGCCCACCTTGATGTCCACCGTCTGCGGCTTGTAGCCCTCGCGCACCAGATAGAGCTGCCAGTCGTTGGGCTTCACCTTCGGGATGACCAGCGGTTCGGCGGTGGATCCTACGGAAAGCCGGTTCGTCGGGTCAGCCAGCGTGTTCATCCAAACCTCCACGCCTGGCGGTTGGGTGGTGAGGGTGATTTCGCCGAAGTTGATCTGCCGGACGACGATGCGGAACGGCTTCAATCCCTCCTTGCGGGCCTTCCCGCTGAGAGCCGGATCCTTGAAGGACGATTCCAACAAGGGAATCACCTCGTGATCCTCGGATAGATAGCCGGCCTTCACCCCTCCCTGGCGGAACCACTCGCAGTAAGCTGCCGCTTTTACCGACGATGAAAGCGCCACTTCCACCCGCTGCCCGTCTTGCGGAACCGGAACCACCTCCAAGCCCTCGCCGGGGGCGAATTGCTCCCAGTCTTCCCGGGTCACATATCCGGAGCTCACATGCTCCCTGCCCGCGGGCTGATAGGGATTTCCGAAATGGTCCTTCCACGGCTCTCCGGTCTGGGGCGGCGAGTCCACCTGCAGGGCCCCGCCGACCACGAAAGGTTCGTTTACGGCGGAAGGCGGGACTTTCTCACGGATCACCTTCAACCGATAGCCGGGTTTTTGCAGTGAAAGGACCACGTCGTCGCCCACGGGCAGGGTGATGATTCCGGGCGTGGTGATTCCCATGGGATTCCCCGATGCGTCCAACACATCGGCGTTTTCAGGCGTGCTGGTAATTTTCACGGTGCCCATCTTCGCCACCACCGGACCGGGAGAAGGCGGGCGCATCGATTTCACCCAAGCGCTGTCCTTGACCATTTCCCATCCCAGCCACCCGACGAAGCCGGCGAGGACCAGGGTCGTCATCCACACCGCGAAGCCGCTCTGGCGCCGGCGTTTTCCTCGTTGCAGACGCCGCAGCGCATCCGCCAGATCCGCGGCGGTGGAGATCTTGCGCCTGGAAATCCGCGGTTCGCAGATATCGCAGATGATCTTGTTCAGCTCCAGCCAGCGCTTTTTGTCGGCGCCGCCGGGCATTTCGTCCGGCAGTTCGGGGAACGACATCCGGTCCTTGCCGGTGGCGATCTCATACAACACTTTTCCAAGGCTGTAGACGTCCGCCTGTGCCGACCCCGGTCCCTCCGGCGGCACAAATCCCTCGGTGCCGACGAAGGTCCGCTGGCCGCGCGCCGCCACCAGCCCGATGTCCGCCAGCTTCGCCCGGCCATTCACGAAAATCACATTGGACGGCTTCACGTCGCGGTGCGCGAGCCCCCGCTCGTGCAAGTGGTCCAGCGCCTCGGCCAGCCGCAGCCCCACGTCGATGCAGACGTTGGTGTCCCATTGCACGCCCGAGCCCTGGTGATTGTCCGCCCGCAGCGTGCGCGGCTCGTATTCGATCGGATTGATGTCCTGTCCGGACGTCACGTCGTCACCGATTTCCATCACATAATAGTAGAAGGAAACCCCGTCCGGACTCCGCCCGACGTGCAGGATATTCACCAAGGCCGGGTGATCCCGCGACATCGGCTCGAATTTCAAAATCCCCTCAAACTCCCGTTCGAAAGTCCGCGCATCCTCGAAATCCTCCCGCCACACCACTTTCACCGCCCGCAGCGCACCGGTCACCCCGCGCGCCAGCCACACCTCGCCATAGGCCCCGCCACCGATTTTGCGGAGGACCTCGTGGTCCGGGATCGCCGGGTTCGGGCGGATCTTAATCGACATTGTCTTCGTCTTCGAGCTTGGCCAACTCGCGCTTGAGAACAGCTCCCACACGGTGTTTTGCCAAGTAAACCTGCGCCATACTCACGTTCAACTGGTCCTGCACCCGTTTGGCGTCCCACTGTTTAATCACATAGCAGTCGAAGATCTGGTATTGTTTCGGCGAAACCTGGGCTTTCACACGGCTGAGAGCGGCGTCGGCGACGTTTTTTTTCCACTCCACGTTCCAAAGCCGGGACAGCACATCGCCATTCGGGTCTTCCACCCGGTCGATCACCGCAGTCTTGCGGTCGTTTTCCCAATCGCCCGCGATCATCGCCGTGTCCTTCTTGCGCTTGCGGAACTGGTCGTTGATCCGCCACCGCGTCATGTTCATCAGCCACGTCTTGAACGACCCCTGTTCCGGATCATAGAGCTTCTTCTTGCTCTGCTTGGCGATGGATAGAATCGTCTCCTGCACACAATCGAACGCCTCGTCCGAGCGAAGCCCGGCCTTCACCGCCACCGAGTAGATCAACCGCCAATACGTTTGGTAAAATTCATCCCACGTCCGCTGGTCCTCCCAGTTGTCCAACCGCGCAATCAGGCTCTTGCGGGTTTTCGCGTAGGCCTGCGCCAAAACCGGATCGCCTTCGTTCGTTTTTTCTTCGTCACCCTCAGACATCAAGGACTCTCTAGCCCATTCCTTGCCCGGTGTCTTCCACCGAATCTTTTTTTTCACAAACCACTCATCATCAATACTGCGAGGATTGATAAAGTATCTCAAATAGTCATGAAATCCGAAATATCTCCGATGTTATTTACAAGAGCCTTCAAGAAGAACTAGTATTTCGCATCCATTTATTTCAGCGGCGTCTTGGATTTCAACCACCCAAGGCACCCACGACGGAGAAAACCATGTCGCCCACCTCATCACCCCTCAATCCTTCCTTGGCCGTCGAACGCATCCGCGAAATCATCGTGGGGCGCCACCTTGATCGTATTGAACAACGTGTCGCCCGGCTCGAATCCACCACCGCGCCGTCCAACACCCAGTTGGAAGACCGCCTGTTTGCCAACGAGGCCCGACTTGAGGCATTTAAAGAGAGCGTTCACCGGCTCATCGACACCACTCGCCAGCAGACTGAACTGCGGATCTCCCAGCAACGCGAGGAAACCCAGCGGCTCGCTGCCCAGATCCAGCAGGTCGCAGCGAGGAAGACGAGTGAATCCCCCACCCAGATTGTCCAACAGCTGGATCATAAAGTCGGCGGCTGGCTCACCCAATGGCAGGCCTCCTTCCACCACCAGCTCAACGACCGCGACCGGCGCCTCGCCGCAGAACTTCGCAAGGAGATCACCATGCTATGGGAAACCACCGAGTCCCAGATGACACGGATTCAAAGCCGCTCGGTGGACCGCGACGCCATCGAAGAGCGCTTTAACCGCATCGCCCTTGCCGCCCGCGCCCTCGCCGAGTGCGCATCCCCCACCCCCGTCGCACCCAGCGTCCCCTCATCCTGATGATCGCGGCAATGCCTCCTCTTCCCAGCTCGTCGCCAGGTCTTCCCGCCTGCATCGTCGCTACCCCGCTCCCCAACCCGCTTCCCTCAGCTCCGCTCCAGGCAATCGCCTGCACGTCCCCGGCTCCGGCCTCATTGCCGCTGTGGTCTGTCTCGCAAAGTCCATCGCCGCAGCCGCTTCCCGCCACATGGCCCGCTCCTTTGGCTGATTCGCCCGCTTCCGAGCCCTCGGCTCCTGCGGCTCCCAAGCCGTTCGCGTCAACGCCACCGCCCGCTCCGGATTTCACCGACGACGACCTGCGGGAGGCACTCGGACCCATCATCGAACAATCCGTCCGCCGCGCCGTTTACGCCCAGGAAAACGGCATCGACACGTATCTCGAGCCCATGCTGCGCGCCACCATCCGCCGCGCCCTCGCCGAGTACGCGCCCGCTTCGCGGCCATTCGACGCACCCGGCGCTTATGACCGCTTCACCTGGCATCTGCAGGCACTCTTCACCAGTCGCACCTACGAAGACATCGTTTTCGAAAAGACCCACCGCTTCCAAGTCGAGGAGGTCTTTCTCGTGGATGCCGCCACGCTTGCCCTCATCTCCTACGCAAGCTGCGATCCCGCGCGCCACTCCTCCGCCAAGCGGGTCGCTCCCACCGTCCACCGCCTCGGCCTTGGCTTGCGCGACGACCAAGGGGAAATCCGCAAATCTTTCGAACTTCCCAACCAACGCAATGCCATCGCCTGCGCCGGTCAACTCGTCCATCTCGTCGCCGTCGTCCGCGGCCGGCCGTCCGAACTCATTCTCGCCGATCTCGAGTTCGCCCTGCGACGGATCGAGGACCGGTTCCGCGATCAGTTGAAAGAGCAGGGCTCACCCTTGTTATACACGCTCCAGCCGTATCTTGAGGATTGCCTGCTCATCCAGGCTCCGGCCAGCGCCCTATAAGAGGCTGCCTGAAAAACGGAGCGCAATCCACCAATCATGGCGCGTGCGAGTATAACACGCCGCACGACTCCGCTTTTGAATCGAAATCCAGAAGGTTCAGACCTTCCAAAGTTGCAGGACTCGCAGGTAGTTCGCGCGCTCAAAGACGGAAGGATCGGGACAATGGCGGAGACTCATGCTGCCGCGCATTTCATCGACGGAATTGTAGTCGTGGTCCTCCAGCCACTGGCTGAGCCCGGTGATCAGGCCGCCGATGTGGGACGGGCCGTATTTGAGCAGGCAGGAAACGACCTGCACCACGCTGGCTCCGCACATGATGGCCTTGATGATATCCTCGACGGTGTGCACGCCGCCGCTGACGGCGATGTCCGCCTTGAGGTGGCCGTGGAGGATCGCCGCCCAGCGCAGGCGCAGGCGGAGCTCGGTGGAGTTGGATAGATCGAGGCGGTGGGTGGCTTCGAGCTCCTCGATGTCGATGTCCGGCTGGTAGAAGCGATTGAACAGGATGACGCCGGCCGCGCCGAGCGAGTCGAGTTGTTTGGCAAAATGGCCGGGCGAGGAGAAAAAGGGCGAGAGCTTGACCGCGACGGGGATGGTGACGGATTCCTTGACTGCGGTGAGGATGTCGAGCGTGCGCTTTTCCACGGCGGTGCCGGGTTCGTCGGGATCGGTCGCGATGTAATAGACGTTGAGTTCGAGAGCGTCCGCGCCGGCGTCCTGGATGAGACGGGCGTAGTCGATCCAGCCCCCCTTGGTCACGCCATTGAGCGAGGCGATCACGGGAATGTCCACCGACTGCTTGATGCGTGAGATCTGGTCCAGATAGCGGTCCGGTCCGAGGGAGTAGTCTTCCATTTTCGGGAAATACGAAACAGCCTCGGCGAAGGATTCCGCGGGATTCTCGGTGTGGGCGAACTCGGCGATCTGCTCATTGGTGATCTGCTCCTCGAACAGCGAGTGCAGGACGATGGCGGCGGCACCGGCGTCTTCGAGGCGGCGGACATTGTCGAGTTTGTCAACCAGCGGCGAAGCTCCGGGCATCACCGGGTTTTTGAGTGGCAGGCCGAGATAAGTGGTGGCGAGGTTCATGGCGATCAGTCGTTAGGAGTGGTGGCTTCGGGCTGCGGCACGGCGGCGGCCATTTGCTGATAGTGGGCGAAGCGTTCCTTGACGGAGGCGGCGGCCATTTCCTGGAGCATGGCGGAGCGTTCCGGGTTGATGCGCTCGAGCATCTGGAAACGGGATTCGTTGCTGGTGAAGTCTCGCAGCGTGCTCTTGGGAGCGGCGGAGTCGAGTTTCATCGGATTCTCTCCCCTCTCGACGCGGCGCGGATCGAAGCGGAAGAGCGGCCAGTAACCGCAGGCGACGGCGCGTTTCTGTTGTTCCAGGCCCTGCGACAAGCTGTAGCCGTGGGCGACGCAGTGGCTGTAGGCGATGATCAGCGACGGCCCCGGATAACTCTCCGCCTCGCGGAAGACGGTGACGGCCTGCGCGTCCTTCGCACCGAGGGCGATGCGGGCGACGTAAACCGAGCCGTAGGTGGTGGCGATGAGGCCGAGGTCCTTCTTCGGAAGCGCCTTGCCGGACATGCTGAACTTGGCGACCGCGCCGAGCGGCGTGGACTTGGACTGCTGGCCGCCGGTGTTGGAGTAAACTTCGGTGTCGAGCACGAGGATGTTCACATTTCTGCCGGAGGCGATGACGTGGTCGAGTCCGCCGAAGCCGATGTCGTAGGCCCAGCCGTCGCCGCCGACGATCCATACGCTCTTGTCCACGAGGTAGTCGGCGATCTGGTCGAGGGTGCGTGCCTCGCGGGAAGTCTGGCCGGTGAGTTTCTGGCGGAGGGCAATGACGCGCTCGCGCTGGGCGGCGATGCCGGCCTCGGTCGTCTGATCGGCGGTGGTGATGGCGGTGACGAGGTCATCGCCTATCAGGCCGACCTGGTCGTGCAGCAGGACTTGGGCGAAGACGCGGGATTGGTCGAGACTGGCGCGCATGCCGAGACCGAATTCCGCGTTGTCTTCGAACAGCGAGTTCGCCCAGGCCGGACCGCGGCCGCAGGCGTTGGTGGTGTAGGGCGTGGTGGGCAGGTTGCCGCCGTAGATCGAGGAGCAGCCGGTGGCGTTGGCGATCATCAGTCGGTCGCCGTAGAGCTGGGTGAGCAGTTTCAGATAGGGAGTCTCACCGCAACCGGCGCAGGCCCCGGAGAACTCGAACAGCGGCTTCATGAACTGCGAGGATTTCACGTCGTCGCGCAGCATCGCGCGGTCGGGATCGGGCAGGTCGAGGAAGAAGGCGAAGTTCTCGCGCTCGGTTTCGCGCAGCGGAAGTTGCGGCGACATGTTGATGGCCTTGCGGCTCGGGTTGCTCTTGTCCTTGGCGGGGCAGACTTGCACGCAGAGCTGGCAACCGGTGCAATCTTCCGGCGCGACTTGCAGGGCGTATTGCATGCCGGGGTATTCGCGGACCTTGAACTCGGTGGATTTGAAAGTTTCGGGAGCGCCGGTGAGATGGTCGGGCGTGAAAACCTTGGGCCGGATAGCGGCGTGCGGGCAGACGATGGCGCACTTGTTGCACTGGATGCAGAGGTCCATTTCCCAGACGGGGATTTCCTCGGCGATGTTGCGTTTTTCCCACTGGGTGGTGCCGGTGGGCCAGACGCCGTCGACCGGGAACGCGCTAACGGGTAACAGATCGCCCTTGCCGCCGAGCATGAGGGCGGTGACGCGCTGGACGAAATCCGGGGCGTTTGCG
>JAIFNK010000315.1 GCA_020047775.1 Akkermansia sp.
AGCCCTCCGGAAACACGCTCGTCACCGACGCCCCGCTTGACAACAACGGCCGCGGCCAGGCGTTCTCTCCCACGGATCTGGTCGCCACCGCGCTGGGATCCTGCATGGCCACGGTCATCGGCATTATCGCCCGGCGCAAGGAACTGCGGGTGGAAGGCATGACCGTCAGCGTCCGCAAATTCATGACGGAAAGTCAGCCGCGTCGGATCAATCGCCTGGAGTTGGATCTCCAGATCCCGCTCCCTTCGTCCCATCCCGACCGCAGGCTGCTGGAAAGCGCGGCGAGCGGCTGCCCGGTCCATCACAGCATCCACCCCGACATCGAAATCGTCATGAATTGGGCTTGGCAGGACTGAGATCACGCCGTTCCGAAATCGTCTGGCTTCGCAAAAAACGGTTGCGTATTTGCCGGATATCCGCCACTTTTTGCTTGAAACCTCATAAAACAAGGTAATTAACTAAGGATTATGCTTCCAGAGCACGCACCATTCAATTCCGACCAGCGCAAGACGTTGGATTCGCTTATTCCCGGCCTCGATCCCGTCCAACGCGGCTGGTTGAGTGGCTTCCTCGCCGCCTCGGGAGCTTCGCCAGTGGTCGCGCCCGCGCCGGTGGCGGCTGGTAAATTGACGGTGCTGTATGGAACGGAGTCGGGAAATTGCGAGGTCCTTGCGGACCGGACCGTGAAGGCTGCGAAAAAACGCGGTTTCCAAGCCGTGATGAAAAACATGTCCGAGATTTCCCCCGCGGACTTGGCAAAGTCTCCGAATCTGCTGGTGATCGTCTCGACATGGGGCGACGGCGAGCCGCCCGAAACGGCGGTGGCGTTTTACAAGCAGTTCATGGCGGCCGGTCTCTCGCTCGGTGGGGTGAAATTCTCGGTGTGCGCCTTGGGTGACACGTCCTACGAGAAATTCTGCCAGATCGGCAAGGATATCGACGCGCGGTTGGAGGCGTTTGGCGCTTCCCGCATCACCGCCCGCCAGGATTGCGATGTGGACTACGAGGAGTCCTACGCCTCGTGGCTCGAAGGTTCCCTGTCGGCGCTGGCTCCGCAAGCGGCGTCTGCCGTCGCGTTCGTCACTCCAACAGCGGTTCCCGCCGTCGAGTATGGGAAGAAGAAGCCATTTCCGGCTGAAACGGTCGATACCGTCCTTCTGAATGGCGAAGGGTCGGCAAAGGAAACGCTGCATCTGGAATTCTCGCTCGCCGGCTCCGGGCTTTCCTACGAACCCGGCGACGCGCTGGCCGTCCTTCCCGTCAACGCGCCGGACGTCGTGAAGGCGATCCTCCAAGCGGCCAAACTCACCGGCAACGAGGAAGTCGAAGTAAAAAACGTCGGCCGCAAGCTACTCGCCGACGCCCTGCGCGAAGACTACGACATCACCGCGATTTCCCGCGCGGTTCTCACCAAACTCGCCGACGCGCTCAACTCCGCGGTCCTGCGCGGGCTGCTGGCCGAGGATGCGAAGGAACAACTCAAGGAATACACCACCGGCCGTGAGATCATCGACGCGATCATCGATTTTGCTCCTAACGGACTCTCCGCCGAAGCGCTCACCGGCATTTTCCGCAAGTTGCCGCCGCGGCTTTATTCGATTGCCTCCAGTCCGCTGGCGCACACCGACGAAGTCCATCTCACGGTGGCTGCTGTCCGCTATGAAACCCACGGGCGTTCGCGCAAAGGCGTCTGCTCCACCTATCTGGCAGACCTCGTGAAATCGGGCGATCCCGTGCAGGTCTTCGTCCAGCCGAACAAGAATTTCCGCCTTCCCGCCGATGGGTCCACGCCGGTCATCATGGTGGGTCCGGGCACCGGCGTCGCGCCGTTCCGTGCCTTCGTCGAGCACCGCGCGGCGGTCGGTGCCAGCGGGAAAAACTGGCTGTTCTTCGGCGACCAGCATTACACCTACGACTTCCTCTACCAGCTTGAATGGCAGGACTTCCTCAAGGATGGCGCGCTCACCCGCCTGGATGTGGCGTTTTCCCGCGACCAACCGGAAAAAGTCTATGTCCAGGACCGGATGATCGCCCAGGCCAGGGAGCTCTATCAATGGCTGGAGGAGGGTGCCCATTTCTACGTCTGTGGCGATGCCAACCGCATGGCCCACGACGTCCACGAAGCTCTGATCTCCATCGTGGAAAACCAGGCGGCCATCTCCCGCGAAGCGGCCGAGGCCTATGTCGAGGACCTCAAAAAAACCAAACGCTATCAACGCGACGTCTATTGATCTCAAATCCGAGATTTCAAATTTCAAATTCCATCTCCCATGTCTGAAGAAAAGAAACTCTCCGCCAACGAATACATCAAGACGCGCAGCAACTACCTGCGCGGCACCATCGAGGAGGGTCTGGCGGACCTTTCCACCGGCTCGATGTGCGAGGATGACCAGCAGTTGCTCAAGTTCCACGGCACCTATCAGCAGGACGACCGCGACATCCGCGCCGGCCGCCGCAAGCACAAGCTGGAGAAGGCGTATTCCTTCATGATCCGCATCCGCGTGCCCGGCGGTGTCTCCACCCCGCAGCAGTGGCTGGAAACAGACCGCCTCGCCACCCAGTTCGCGAACGGCACCATCAAGCTCACCACCCGCCAGGCGTTCCAGTTCCACGGGATCATCAAGTCCAACCTCAAGCGCACGATCAAGGAGATCAACCAGTGCGCCATGGACACCATCGCCGCCTGCGGTGATGTGAACCGGAACGTGATGTGCAATCCGAATCCACATCTGTCGAAGATCCACGCGCTCGCACTAAAAGCAGCGGAAGACATTTCCACGCACCTGACCCCGCAGACCCGCGCCTATCATGAGATTTGGCTGGACGGCGAGAAGATCGAATCGAGCGAAGAGGAAGTCGAGCCGATCTACGGCAAGACCTATCTGCCGCGGAAGTTCAAGATCACCATCGCGGTGCCGCCGTCCAATGACGTCGATATCTATGCGAACTGCCTGTCCTTCATCGCCATCGTCGAGGGTGGCGAACTCGTCGGCTACAACGTCGCCGTCGGCGGCGGCATGGGCTCGACCCACGGCAACGAGACGACCTATCCGCGCATCGCCGACGTGATCGGCTTCTGCACGCCGGAGCAGGTCGTGGATGTCGCGGAAAAGGTCGTGCTTGTGCAGCGCGACTTCGGCGACCGCACCGACCGCAAGCACTCGCGTTTCAAATACACCGTGGACGACCACGGGCCGGACTGGATTCTCGCCAAGCTCAACGAGTATCTCGGCTACGAGCTCGGCCCCGTGCGCGATTTCAAGTTCGAGGACAACGGCGACCGCTACGGCTGGACCGAGGACGCCAACGGCAACTCCCATCTCACGCTGTTCATCGCCGGCGGTCGCGTGCTCGACACGCCGTCCTATCCGATGCGCACCGGCCTTCGCGAGATCGCGAAGATTCACGACGGCGACTTCCGCCTCACCGCGAACCAGAACCTGATCATTGCCAATGTCTCCCAGGCCAAGCGGCTGGAAATTGAGATCTTGTTGGAAAAATACGGCATCAAGGACAGCCACCTGAAAAGCGCGCTGCGTCTCAACTCGCTGGCCTGCGTCTCGCTCCCAACATGCAGTCTCGCCCTGGCCGAGGCCGAGCGGTTCCTGCCAGACCTGCTCACCGGCCTTGAGGAATCGTTGGAGGAAAACGGCCTGCGCCACGACGCCATCACCATCCGCATGACCGGCTGCCCGAACGGCTGCGCGCGTCCGTTCATCTCCGAAATCGGCTTCGTCGGTCGCGGCCCGGACCGTTACAACGTCTATCTCGGCGGTGGTTTCGCCGGCCAGCGCCTGTCGAAACTCTATCGGGAAGATGTGGTTGCTGCGGACATCAAGCCGTTGCTCGCCCCGATCTTCCATCACTATGCCAAGGCACGGAAGGACGGCGAGCGCTTCGGCGATTTCTGTATCCGCGAGGGATATGTCGCCGCCACCATCCAAGGCCCGGATTTCCACAAGAATCTGAAGCCGGAAGCTCTTGCTCCTGTTTGAAAACTTTCACCCCACGCTCCGCCATGGCAGCACTTGAATTTGAAATCCCCGCAGTGGTTTCTCCGGATATCCATCCGGAAGAGCTGTCCGCCGCCCTCGCGCCACTGCGCACCGGCGAACGGCTGCGTCTGCTTTACGAACAACTCGGTGACCGCCTCGTCGCGTCCACCAGCTTCGGTCTCCAGGCGGCGGTCATGCTGCATCTGATCCACGAGCACGCACCGAAAATTCCGGTCGTCTTCATCGACACCGGGTTCCTGTTTCCCGAGACCTATCAATACGCCGAGGAACTCACCTCGAAGCTGGACCTCGACCTCCGGATCTATCAACCCACCGTCTCCGCCGCGCGGATGCAGGCGCTGTGGGGGAATCTCTGGGAAGACGGCCAGGACGGCGCGGACCGCTACGGCCTGCTCACCAAGATCGAGCCGATGAACCGCGCGCTCCGCGAAACCGGGGCCGATGTCTGGCTCAGCGGTCTCCGGCGCTCGCAGTCGAAGACCCGCGTGGACCGGCCATTCGTCGAGCAGCAGAAGAAAACCGTCAAAGCCTATCCGATCCTCGACTGGGCGGACGCGCAAGTGGATCTCTATTTCCATCAGAACGGACTGCCGCGCCACCCGCTGGCCGAGAAGGGCTACGTCACGATGGGCGACTGGCACAGCACGCGCCCCGCCGAAGAAGGCGATCCGGAGTCTACCCGCTTCAACGGTCAGAAATACGAATGCGGACTTCACCTTGACTCAGGCACACCTGATTTCCAGATTTGACTGGGAAAGGGATGTCCATTCCCCTGTGGACTCTTCCCCAGAGGAATGCGCGTCAGTCATCTTGAAACCCTAGGCCGAGAGCGCGTATGGGTTGCCACGATGAGTGCCTGATAGGAGCGCAACAAGCACGGTTGCCTTTTTTAGCCGCAGGCATTTACTCATGATGAGGCGGATCCGTTAGCTACTTCCGCCTTCTTCTGGAAGTCGCTGCTGCGGGCATCTTCCCCCGCCGCTTTGTGTGACAAAAAAGCCACACAGGTTCTTTCGTCATCGCAACTGCCGATTATCCACCGTCCCGAATGAGATTGAATTTAAACAGGTTAACCGCTATCGCGACCTTGTGTGCGATAGTGTCGCTGGGGATATGGTTTTTCAGCAAACCGGCGCCGATTCGTTTCACCGCCAGCGGCCAGTTGCAGGACGGTCGGCACTATGCCGCCTCCTGTGAACTAGGCGCGATGTCGTCTTTCTCTCGATTGGGCGTCAAGACTTACTTGATCCGCTCGCTGGATCTCAAAATCGACGGGAATGCGCGGGCGGTCCCTGCGAATGCTCTGGATGGCATCACCGTTCATGATCCGAAGCAGCGCCTGCAAGTTTCCGAAGAAGGCCCGGTGGTGGTTCTTTCGATACGCGCAGGTGAAAATGAGCATCCGGTGCAATGGCGCTATCTCAATGGTTTTTTCGCCCAGCGACGCATCCTGGATGGCGAGAAAATCGCGATTCATAACGCGGATGCCAAACTGCAAGCTCCTACCATGGTGAGCAATGTCTCTCCCGACGCGCCTCGACGCCTGGGTTCCCCATCTCTTCTTTCCAGCCCGGAAGAAACGCCGAGAACTCCTTTGAAAAACGGCCATGAATAGATCACTCGTTCCAATATTCGCCGCAGTTTTTACGTTGCTCATCGGCACGGCAGCCCGCACCTCAGCAGCGATTGATCTGCGGGGCTACGACGGACGCCCTACCGCCAATCCGACCTATTTCTTCGACGTGCAGCAGACCTCGGCCCGGTGGGGTGAGGTCATCGGGATCAAGTTCGCGGTCATCAACACCGGCACGACGCCATCCGGCACCTTTTCCGTCCGTCTCTATTTCTCCAAAAACAGCACTTTCGGGGATGCTGATGATATCACTTGGGTGCCCGTTCCGAATTGGCCGAGCATGGGACAGAATGGCAAAAATGGATATGACACCTACCAGAATGTCAGCCTCCCCGCCAGCAATCCCTACGGCGACTCCAGCACTGTCTTCTACATCGGCATGATGGTAGATCCCACCAATGCCATCGCGGAATCCAACGAGGCGAACAACCGCAACGTGGCCAATGGAACTGACAAGGACGGCACCCCGATCACCATCACCGGACCTGCTCCCAAGATCCAGCTGGCGACCAGCAGCGCCACCCTGCCGCCCGCCGCGAGTCTTGCGATCGATTTCGGAAACCTGGCAGCAGACGGTGCTGGAGGTGCGACCCTCACCCAAAGCGTTTCCCTGTCAAACACGGGAGATCTCTCCCTTTCCGCCACCGGCATCTCCGTCAGCGGTGCGGGCTTTTCGATCAAGGACATCACCAGCAACATCCAGTCGCTCACCCAGCCAGTGACCTACCCGCGTGCGATCACGGCTCTGGGTCAGGAAACCTGGCTCATCAATGTCACCTTCGATCCCACCACCACCGGCTCACGCACCGGTGCGCTCGTCGTCACCAGCAACGACGCCACCCGGCCCTCGGTCTCCATTGCTCTCTCAGGAAATGGCCTGGCAGTCCCGCAGATGGCGGTAGGTTACGGCGCGCCTGCCGGGACGGATTCTCGTTCCGTGGATTTCGGAAATGTCATCAACGACGGCACCGGAGCCGCCAAGGCTGATAAAACCGTCACTCTCGCGAATTCCGGCAGCGGCCCGCTCACCATCAGTCAGAACGGGCTGTCCTTGATCAATGGCACCGGCTGGCAGATCGTTTCCATCACCAGCAACACGCAAGGAGTGATCAATCTTGCCACCGCCGCCAGAACCATCGCCGCCGCCAGTGCGGAAACCTGGTCCATCATCGTCAGCTTCGATCCTGCCTCCGTGGCCAGTTTCTCCGGCGGCCTGCAAATTCTCTCCAACGATTCTACCAGCCCCACCTACTCTCTGGCGCTCACGGGCAGCGGAGTGGTCCCCATGATGCTGGAAGTCAAGGACTCCATCGGCGTGGAAGCGGATCGGGCGATGAACTTCGGCTCCATTCACGCGGATGGCACCGGCCTTCAGCAAGTAGCCGCCACGGTCACTTTGAAAAACACCGGCGGCGCACCGCTCGTCATTTCCCAGAATGGCATCGCGCTCACAGCCGCCACTCATTTCAAAATCACCTCCATTGTCAGCAGCTCTCAAGGCCCCATCAATCTATCCACCGGCACCGCCACGCTTGCCCTTGCCGGCGCGGAAACCTGGACGGTGAATCTCGCCTTCGATCCAACTACCGCAGGATCACTCTCCACCCAATTGCAAATCCTCAGCAACGATCCCGCTCAAGCCACGGTCTCCATCGCCCTATCAGGCACCGGTCTCAGCCAACCCGGCATCGAAGCCACTGATTCATCCGGCCCCTCAAGCGACCGCGCCATCGACTTCGGTCCCACGCTCAATGATGGGGCTGGCAATCGCACACGCAGCCACACTGTCACTTTGAAAAACATCGGCACCCAGCCGCTCGTCATTTCCCAGAACGGCGTGTCCGTCCTCAATGGCGCGAGATTCAGCGTGCAAAGCATCATTTCCTCCACTCGCGGCGCGATCACCATTTCCTCAGCCTCCAGTACCGACCGCACCATCACCCCGCTAGGCGCGGAAATCTGGACCATCACCGCCGCCTTCGATCCGGATGCAAACTCGGCCTTCACCGGCACACTCCGCATCACCGGCAATGATTCGCTCCTCCCCACGCTCGACCACAGCCTCGCTGGCTCCGGCGTGCAGCCGGTCATCGCGCTCAACCCCACCGCCGCAGGCAGCACGCTTTTCATCCCCGCCTCCCAGCCACACTCCATCACCTGGACCGCCACCTACACTGGGGGTGATGCCGGAATCTCGCTCTACCGGGACACAGACACCAATCCCGCCAATGGCAACACCCTAATCGTCTCCAATCTTCCGCAATCCGCCGGTTCCCGCTACGATTGGACCCCGGACCCCGCGCTCGCCGGGCAGGAGTTTTACCTTTACGCCACGATTGCGGATGGCACGGTGATGTCCGGCAGCTACGCCGCACGCAAGGTCCGCATCGATGCCGTCGGCGCGTTCCAGCTCATCTCCGCCGTGCAGTCCGCCAGCACCGACTACGCCTGGCAGTATGAATACCTCGGGAAAATCTACACCGGCACCACCTCACTCGTTCCCGGGCAGAACCTCATCACCGTCACCACCCCGCTCACCGGCGGAGGGAATGCCACCCACCAATTCACCGTGACCAAAGTGGAAACCCTGCTCCAAAGCGAAGCCTACACCTACGATGAAATGCAGCGCGTCAAAACCTTCCGTAACGGCAATGGAATCACCACCACCTACACCTACGATCTCGCCGGGCGTCTCGAAAGCACCACTGCCACCAACGGAGCCACCGTCACCTTCACTTACGACACTCTCAGCCGCCGCACCTCCATGACCGACTCCACCGGCACCACTTTTTACGAATACGACGATCTCGACCGCCTCAGCAAGATCATCGTTTCCGACAACGCCACCAAGGGCGATGCCGACGACCTCCCGCTCCAATACGGCTACGATCTCGCCGGACACATCACCAGCATGACCTATCCCGGCGGCGAGCAAATCACCTACACCTACGACGATGCCGGGCGCATGAAAACCGCCGTCAATGTCCAGCTCGCCCTCACCACCACCTACACCTACCATCCCACCAGCGGGCTTTTGCAAAACGCCGTCCGCTCGAATGGCCTCCGCACCGAGTATTCCTTCAACAACATGGGTCGCCTCAACCGCGTCAAACACATCAAAACCGCAGGCACAGTCACCCTCGGCGATTACAACTACACCCTGAATCCCGCCGGAAACGCCACCGATCTCGTCATCACCCTTCCCAGCGGCGTGAAACGCGAGAGCTACCAATACGACGGTCTCGATCGCCTCGAAAAAGTCACCTACTCCACCGGCTCCGGCACCGATCCGAACGCCAAAGTCGTTACCTACACCTACAGCGGCGCGGGCAACCGCCTCACCGAAAAGATCGAACTCGGCGGCAGCCTCCAGAAACTCTGGACCTACACCTACGGCAGCGAGAACCGCCTGCTATTTATCAAAGACCACACCGGCACCGAAGTCCGCCGCTACGTCTATGACACCGCCGGGAACCGCCTCCAGAAAATCACCCCGGAAGGCACCACCTTCTACGCCTATGATGAGCGGAACCTCCTCACCAGCGTCCGCACCGAGACGGACACCATTTCCTACGCCTACAACGGCATCGGTCACCGCGTCCGCAAAACCCACAACGGCACCACCACCCGTTATATCATCGATCCCAATCGCCCCATCTACGAAACCGTCCAGGAACGCGGCACCTCCGGCATTAACGAAAGCTACACCTACGGCCTCGACCGCCTCATCCGCAAGCCCACCAGCGGTTCTACCCAGTTCTACCTCCACGACCGCATCAGCTCCGTCCGCCTCATCACCGATTCCTCAGCGAACGTGACGGAAACAATCGGTTACGACGCCTTCGGAGCACCACAGTAGCACGATTAAACACAATCGTACAAAGTCCACTTAGTCCTACACGAAAAACGCAAACAACTTCACAAAATGGCTGGAGCTATGCAAAGCGAATATATCGTATCCAAGTTGATTGTAGATACTTGGTGGAGTTATGCGGAAGGCCGTAGCCTCGCTGTTTATCGAAAGTCAGACGGCAAATTCATTCCTTTGGGTTCCGTGCCCGATGCGGAAACGTCCGAGTACTTTTGGGAAGTTCGCCATCTGGGACATCAAGAGCCATATGTGATAGTGACGGCTGCTAGATTCTCCCAAGATCCCGAAGAAAGTTGGATGATTTCCATTCATTGGATTTTCAAGGAAAAGGACAATGGTTCCGGGATCACGACCAAAAAAATAGCAACCGAAATACAAGACATACTGCTTGCCTCGGGGGCTTTATGTAAATTTTGTCCAATAAGTTGAACGTAAATATTATGAACTATTTAACATTCATTTTCATCCAACTGTTTGTATTTTCCGCCAACATTTTGGCGACTGAGTCGAACCGATTTTCGGGGGAGTCTTACAATGAAAATTGTGGCCTACTATTTCTGAGAAACCGAAGCCTGGATCCCGAAACAGGAACATTTACAGCTAGAGATCCAATTGGGATCAACGGTGGACTTAATACATATCAGTATTGCAGGAGCAATCCGGTAAACCATCAGGATCCACTCGGGTTAGTAACTCCGCTAGACACCGCGCTGGCGGCGGTCGTTGGCGGTGGCGTTGGCCTAATTGCCCAAGGAGTCGGCGATCTCGTCTTTGACCGCCCTTTTCAATGGCAGAACTACGCCGCGTCTGCTGCTGGTGGTGCTACCACTGGAGCTCTGTTGGTCAACACATTTAATCCGCTTCTTGCAGGTGCCGCCGGAGGGGCTGTTGCAAACTCGATAAGACAGGGTACAAATCTGGCAACAGGACAGCAGCAAAGCTATAGCCCGACGAATCTTGCAACTGAAATGGCCGTGAGTGGAGTATTCACAATGGGAGGTTCGGCAATTGGCGCTGGCATAAGAAGCGGAGGAGGGACAACGACGATGACTATTGCTGCGACTTCAAGAAACGCGGCTCCTTTGTCGGGAAGTGGGGCTCCTTTTCACGTTGTCTATGCTGCCGGAGATGAGGCTGCGCACGCCGTAGGGCCCCAATTCTTCAGGATGGAAACTCGGCAGATGACAACCGAAGCATTCAGCAGTTACGCTAGCGCGTCATATGGCACACTCAGTTTACCGATTGCCACTGCGAATGCGGGTTTGGTGACTCAAGCAGGACTTTCTGCCGCTAGTTGCGTAACCGGAGCAGCGAGTGCTTTTATACGAGGATGGTATAGTGCGACGGGATCAGCAGTTGGATACGGCATTGCAGCAGGCTTTCAATCCGGCGTTCTCATCGACAAAGCCGCCACGCTCATCGAGTCCAACCTCGCGGACATCAAGGGCGCGACTTACGATCCGGTTTCCAAGCAGATCATCTTCCTCGGTAGCAACACCACGCCGGGTGTGGAGGGGATCGATATGGATTACTTCTACACGGCGGTGAACTCGGTGTATGGCAGTGCCGCGCCGCCATCCGTCTCGCTGGATGCGCCTGCTTCTGCCACTTCACTCTGGCAGGATTTCGGAGATGGGGATGGGGTGTTCGAGGCCACGGAATGGGGTGGTTGTTCGTTGCGTTACAATCCGCTTTGGAGCGAGGAGGATACTAACATTAAGGTGCGAATCAAATGCACGGTGGGCAGCACGAACTATGACTTTGCGGCAAACTTCGCCCCGCAGACGGTCGATTGGCTGCAATTTCCGAACGGTGAGTATCCCATGCACCTCGTCTTCATCGGCACTTCCGGCACCGCGCCGCCGGGCGTCGGCATCTGGGGGACGCCCTTCGCCTCGCTCGCGAATGGCGCGACGAATGTGCCTAACGTGAATACTAACCAAACCGTGAATGGCGGGCAGGACTGGACCTATCCGTTTCAAATCTACAACGGCGGCACTGCGACGATGACGAATTTCTCCTTCGCCGTGATCCCGGATCGCCAACATCGCCGCTTCGGCGGGCGGCTGGAGGACACCAAGCTCGGCTGGGTCTTGCAGGAAGCGGACCGCATCATGAAGTGCCTCGCCATCGGCAAGGACAACATCACCGGAGCGATTTACAGCAGTGCCACCATCCCGATCAGCGGCTACAAGAATCTCGCGGAAATCAACGCGGCGGGGACCAGCGTGAGTGGCAACACCCGCGTCTGGTTCCTCGCGGAGGAAATGGCACTCAAGCGGCATGCGGATGCCGCCACCGGCCGGGCGACGATGGTTTTCGACCGCTCCATCGTCGGCGTGAAAACCGAATCCGCGCTCAATTTCCAAGCGCAAAGCCACGGCGTGGGGGCCTTTGCCAGCCACTTGCAAACGAACTTCGATGCGTTTGAAAACCACACAATCAGAAATCTATGAAAAAATTAGTAATACTCACGCTGCTTCTGGCTCCTTGGAGCGACTTATATTCTCAGGAGCCTTCAACTTCTCCCAATGAGAAACAACCCGGAAACTACGATCCATCAAAGGTCGTCATCCTGCCCCATCCCGATCTCCCCCTCGATCCTACAAAAACCGTCATCTGGTGCGGCACTGTCCAGCTCGCGTGGAACGAGATGATCACCCAAATGGGCGGCAAGCCAAAGTTGGTGAAGCCCGTCAAGGAAGTGGACCTCTTGAATCAACAGGATTTCACCAAGGCGGATCTGGACGAAGCGAGCTACTTCGTCACCAGCGGCATGGGAGGCGACGATTTAACAAAAAGAATCAACGAGGGAATATCAAAGAAATTTCCAGACATTAAGGACTTCAGGTCGAGGCTGACGGTTGACTCCGGCACACCTGAGAATTCCATCTCTTCATATGCGTTCTTGCGGAAGAATCTCTCCTTTGAAAAACCATTCTATTCCAACCCGTCTAACGCTAAGAAATTTAACTTTAGGCAAGAACGCGGCGGCTCATGGGGAGATATCGCATATCGTCATTTTGGACTTAGCCCATTCGCGCTTTCGATTGATGATCAAAACTTAGTCGATTCGAATACTTACTCTCAGGCCCAAATTCTTCATTACGTCTCTCAAGATGAGTGCGTGGTGGAACTAAAAACAAAGGATCCTAATGAAGAATTGATTCTGGCGAGCATTGAGCCAAGAAAGACGCTCAAAGAAACAAGCGAGTTTGTTCTTAATCTCATAAGTGGTGCAAAGCCTACCAAACTTTCAGAAATTGATACACTCGATATTCCAGTAATTGATGTTGACGTGATTCACGCCTTCTCAAGTCTAGCAAACCACCGATTGCTCAAGAATCCAACAGGCTCTCTCGGCGCAACCGAACAGGTGGTCAGATTTTCCCTTACAGAGATCGGAGTAGAATTAACCTCGGAAGCTCAAATGGTTAGTTATGCATCAAATGCACCGCATGAAGGACCCAGAATAGTAAATGCGGTATTTGATCAACCGTTTCTCCTCATCATAAAGCGTCGAGAATCGAAAGTTCCGTATCTTGCATGCTGGATTGGAAACACAGAAACATTCAAAGCGATCAAATGAGGAAGAAATTCACTGCGGTAGTCAGCCTGGTATCGGTGGTTATATTTTTGGATCCACAGCAAGTAATTGCCTCCATTGGCTTCAATGGTGAGGAAACAGATGATCGGACAGATCTCATAAATCTGCGGGCTAGATATTACGATTTTGAAACAGGAACTTTCATTACACGCGATCCGAGCGGTATTGCTGGTGGTTTGAATACATATCAATTTGCGCTTTCAAATGCGATTAATAATATAGATCCTCTTGGCGATAAGCCGATTCCAGTAATTATTTTGAACGGTGAAGCTAAAGCCGCCGTCAATAGCTCAGCTACAGGAGAGCACTTTAAGAAGGCGGGATCATATCTTGAGAATAACAGTGGATTTCAAGCTATTGTGCTCACCAAAGGTCAAGGAATCGATGCCGCGGCAGCTGCTCTTGCAAAATACAAAAATGAATCAGGAAATACTGTTTCATTCTTGGGAGTCTTGGATCATGGTAATCCTGGTAGACAGTCGCTTGGGGCGAGTGAAATCACCTCCGCAAATGTCGCTAAACTTACCAGCCTGACACAAAACAATGCTGTTTTCTGTGCTTTAGGTTGTAACGTAGGTGCCTCAACGCCCAGTAAAACCCAATTGGGTGCAACAAACCCGACAGGGGCTACATATCTTCAGAGTCTTGCGACTGCAGCAAATCGAACGGTTCTGGCAAACACCGGAACTACAGGTGTAAATGTCGCTACGGGAGAGCTATACTTTAATATAAAACCTGGAGGTAATTCACTGCTTAGAGCGCCCGACGGAGCTTCCGTAGCTTACGGCCCGAAAGGAAGTCCACCGTCATTGACCGGCGTCCCAAAAGGGATCGCAGTTCCTACAGGTAAGGAAACTGGTTACTACAACCCATTCAGCAATTTCGACCTGTATGCTTCAAATGACTTCGGAGGCGTCCTCATCGACAAAGCTGCCACGCTCATCGAGTCGAACCTCGCGGACATCAAGGGCGCGACCTACGATCCGGTTTCCAAGCAGATCATCTTCCTCGGCAGCAATGCCACGCCGGGGGTGGAGGGGATCGATATGGATTACTTCTACACGGCGGTGAACTCGGTCTATGGCAGCGCCGCGCCGCCTGCGATTTCGCTGGATGCTCCGGCTGCCGCCGCCTCGCTGTGGCAGGACTTCGGCGATGGGGACGGGGTGTTCGAGGCCAATGAGTGGGGTGGCTTCTCCCTGCGCTACAATCCGCTGTGGAGCTTGGAGGACACCAACATCAAGGTGCGAATCAAATGCACGGTGGGCAGCACGAACTATGACTTTTCGGCAAACTTCCAGCCGCAGACGGTCGATTGGCTGCAATTTCCCAACGGCCAGTTTCCGATGCATCTGGTCTTCATCGGCACCTCCGGCACCGCGCCGCCGGGCATCGGCGTCTGGGGGACGCCCTTCGCATCGCTCGCCTATGGCGCGACGACGGTGCCTAACGTGAATACTAATCAAACCATCAATGGCGGGCAGGACTGGACCTATCCGTTTCAAATCTACAACGGCGGCACGGCGACGATGACGAATTTCTCCTTCGCCGTGATCCCGAACCGCCAGCACCGGCGCTTCGGCGGGCGGCTGGAGGACACCAAGCTCGGCTGGGTCTTGCAAGAGGCGGACCGCATCATGAAGTGCCTGGCCATCGGCAAGGATAACATCACCGGCGCGACTTACAGCAGCGCGACCATCCCGATCAGCGGTTACAAAAACCTCGCAGAAATCAACGCGGCGGGTACCAGCGTGAGCGGCAACACCCGCGTCTGGTTCCTCGCGGAGGAAATGGCACTCAAGCGCCATGCGGACGCCGCCAGCGGTCGGGCGACGATGGTGTTCGACCGCTCCATTGTCGGGGTCAAAACGGAATCCGCCCTCAATTTCCAAGCGCAAAGCCCCGGCGTGGCGGCGTTTGCGAGCCACTTGCAAACGAACTTCGATGCGTTTGCGAACCGCACGTTCTCCGTCGTTTCCCCCGACGATCCCAGCGGGCAGACGATCATCAACGTGAAGATTTTCAAGATGCTCAAGGACGCGATGCAGGCGGTCTCACTGGCGCGTTTCCTGCGGGACAACAACATCCCGCTGGACACTTGGTGGATGAATTCCTGGCAAGCACCGGTGGCCTACTCGGCAGTGAGCGTGCCGACGATCACCAATGAAACACTCGGCATCGTACTCTACGGCGGCGTGGACAATCGCAAGGTGAATGCCTACACCCCATCGACCAGCGCCCAGAGCGTAGGAACCACCATCGCCACCACCCGGCCGAATGCGGCGGTGAATCCCACGGAGGACATCAAGCAGCAGGCATGGATGGCCAGCACCACGGAAGGGACCTTGAAAGCGGTGGCCGCCTCGCTCAAATCATCGGGAGCAGGGCAAGGGACGATCAATCTGGCAGAGACGGATCTTTCCTTCGCCAGTCCGGGGGCGCTGCCGCTGGAATTCACCCGCTACTATCAGAGCGGCTACGTCGGAGCGTCTGATCTGGGACCGGGCTGGCGGGTGGGGAGATATGTCTTGGAATTCGAGCGGCCGTCATGGTCAGACGAAAACAACATGATGCGGTATGGCACCCAACTCGTCGCCCGCGATGATCGAAGCGATACCCGGCTGCGCTCCGGGGCCGTGAGGCTGGTGGACCTAGCATCCGGCGCGACGCTGGATTTCAACTCCACCCTGAGCGTGAGCTACTATCAGACGGCAACCGGCACTCCGGCGGTGGCGCTGGCGGGACTGAGCGTGGAGCAACTGCCGGTTTTCAATCCCGGCCAGCGCAAGGACGGCACGGTGTTGGTACAGAATGATGATGGCGTGCTCGGCTACAGCGCCTATCTGCCGGATGGCTCGGTGCTGGTATTCGATCCCGAGGGACGCTTGGAAATCACCCAGGATCGCCACGGCTACGGGCAGTGGTATTTCCGGGATGGCCAAGCACGCGTGACCACGATCCAAGACTCTGCCAACCGCACGCTCACTCTCGCCTACCATCCCACCAGCGGCAAACTCACCTCCGTCACCGGTCCACAAAACGAGCGTGCGAACTACAGCTACAATGCCGCAGGGCAACTCGAAGCCGTCACCCACCAGCGCAGCGGAGCCGCCCTCGCACGCTATACCTACAATACGGATGATCAATTGCTGGACGTGAAACGCATGGACGGCACCACGGTGGTGACGAGCACGCCCGACATCAAGGGCCGCTCCGACGAACGCATGGACGTGCGCGACAACAACTTCGACTACACCTACACTCAGAACGAGACCACCGGCACCCACACCACGCAGGTCCAGGATGATGCCTCATCACTCGGCCCCTCCGAACAAATCACCGATGACAAGGGCCGCACCACGAGTGTTTCCGATCCGCTCGACAACCAGGTCGTCCTCGGCTACACGGGTGACTCGCGCTCGCCAAACTCCGTGCAACTTCCCACGCCGAATCGTCCGGCCATCAGTATCCAGAGAAACACCAAGGAGCAGCCCACAATCATCACCGATCCTGCCGTTCCCGGAGCCGCGCCGATTCAGATCGCCTACAATACGGCAAACCGAGTGACCCAAGTGACCGACGAGGCCGGACGCGCCATCGAGGCGGACTATGATACGGAGCAGAATCTTGAAACCGTCCGCCGCTTTCTGGGAGCCACGCCCGTGGAGGTGGGCTACGGCTATCTGAACGGCTATCTCAGAACTCTCACAGATCCACTCGATAAAACATGGACCACCAACCGGGACACTTACGGCAGGGTGACAAGCATCGTCGATCCGACGAATATCACGTTGGGTCTGGAATATGATCCGCTCGGCAGACTCTGGCGCATCACCGATCCAAGGCTATCCAGCCCGATCACCTATACCTTCGATGATCTTGATCGAATCCTCACCATCACGACTCCAGCAGGCGTTACGACATATGCCTACGATCCCGTCACCAAATGGCTCTCATCCATCACCGATGTGCAGAACCGCACCGTCAATTTCACCCATGACCCCGCCAGCGGCGACATCACGAAGTCCAGCTACACCATGGCGCTTTCCGGCGGTGGAACGAAGACACTGGAGACGAACTATAGCTTCGCACGCTTCGGCGATCTGGAAACAGTGGCCGCACCCGAATCCACACCTGTCAGTTTCGATGTCGATGATCTTGGCAGGGGGATCGGCTCGAATGAAACAGATGCAGGGCTTTATGATTCTCCGCGAGGATTTGTCAGCAACAACGCACAAGACGGAATCTGGACCAATGTCAGAAACCATACCTTCACCTGGGGCGCACCGGAAAGCGCGTCACCCGTGGATGGCTACAGCTTCGCCAAAGACGCCACAGCTACGGAAACCGTCACCACAACCGCGCCCACCGCCACTTGGAACAACGTCGGTGACGGGCAGCACACCGCGCGTGTCCGGGCGAAAAACACCACTGGTTTCTGGGGGCCGGAGGCGGCGTTCAGCCTCAAAGTGGACGGAACATTTCCAACGATCAGCAATATTACCGCCACGCCCAATCCCATCCCACAAAGTCCGGGTGTGGTGACCATTTCCGCAACGGCCTACGATCAGGAAAGCGGCCTCGTCTCCGGCTACCCACAGATCCGCTGGTGTGTGAGTGCGGACGCATCGCGAAACTGGAACTCCTATACGAGTATGGCTTCTACTGGCGGAACTGGCTGGACAAAGGCGATTTCCCAAAACGGGGCGCAAGCAGCAGGGCAGGTTTTTTACTATGAAATTCTGGCAAACGACCTTGCCGGAAACTCCTTTGTCAGCAGTGGATCCGTGGCGATGACCTATACCGACGGAGGAGGAGCGGGAGTGCCCGTGATGTCGCCCGGTTGGATGGCCGCGCTCGTGGGCATGCTCTTGTGGGTGGCTGGGCGATTTCTCCCTCAGAAACAACGTCGTGACCAGCCCGTGACATGAGCACTGCAATCCCGAGTCACACCGTTTCGGGCATCCGCCGCTGGTGGTGCGAATGGTATGAAGTAAAGAAGCCATTTCTGGTTTATGTGAGCAGATTTCTCGGAGTGATTTCACTTTTGTATGCCTTCTCGCTATTTTCAATCTACCAGAATTTTCTCGCGGGTGCCGCAGTCGTCTATGCGGGGATCGCCCATGGATTGATTCACGCGCTCGGCGAAGATGGCATCCGTGACGGAGCCACGTTGCTGTCAGGACCGGATGCGATACTCACGGTAAAACCCTTTTGCACGGCCTTCGACTATTCATGGTTTCTCATCGCTGCGATTTTGGCGTTTCCGGCACGATTCCGTCAAAAACTGCTGGGACTCGTCATCGGCGTGCCGTTACTGCTGGCTCTCAATGTCCTGAGAATTTCCAGCTTGTATTGGACGGGCATCAAATTTCCCTGGAATTTCGGGTTCATGCACGAGCAGTTTTGGGCTGTTCTTTTGAATTTCACAACGATCTGCTGCGCGGTCTTTTGGATGATGTGGATCAAACGGACGAATCGAGATGAAAATTAGACTGCCGACTCATCCAGGATTGCGCTTTCTGGTGTGCTTCGCGTTTTGGCAGGTCGCTGGATTGATCGTCCTTTCATCTGCCGACGGGATTTATAACGAAATCTTCAGATCCGTCGGGGCATGGGTCTATGGCAGAAATGACCGGGTGAAAGAGATCGGTTTTGAGAATCTGAAGCGGGGTGATCATTTGAATTACACCCGTGTCGTCATCGTGAATCCCGCCCTGATGAATCCGGATGGCTCCGGACCCGTGCGGAACCTGGACATTGGCACCAGAGGTTTCGGCAGCATATCGCTTGCATTGCTGGCTGGACTGATTTTTGCATCGCCGGTATCATGGTCGCGTCGTGGCAAGGCCCTGCTATGGGGGGTCTTCTGGCATCAGATTTTGGTTTTTGGGACATTGGGTTATTGCATTTGGCTCGATTCCGCAGAGGTCGGGCTTGTGAACCTGACGGCAGGCGGCAAGGAGTTGGCGACTGGCATCAAAAATGTCCAAGCCGGGGCATTGGCCGTTGCGGTTCCTGTCGTGTTGTGGGTTTTGGTGATATTGCGTGCCGGAGACTTGGGTTCAAACAGAAGCAACGGACTTGGCTGAAATATGAAGTGGCGCTCAAACAATGATTCAGTTGAGTATCCAGGAAAATTCGGATTCATCTCGAACTTTCAGCGAAGGATGTTTTTTCGTCAGTGTCTTGACTCGCAGTGGACTGTTGGCAAGCTTCACGCAACTTACCCAAAACATCATGAACATCGCCGAAAACATGGCTGCCACTGTTGGCAACACCCCGCTCATCCGCCTCAACCACGTCACCGCCGGCCTTGATGCCGAGATCTGCGTGAAGGCTGAATTCTTCAATCCGCTTTTCAGCGTCAAGGACCGCATCGGCAAGGCGATGATCGAGACCGCTGAAAAGGACGGTTCCCTCAAGCCCGGCGGCCTGATCATCGAGCCGACTTCGGGAAACACCGGCATCGCGCTGGCGTTCATCGCCCGCTCGAAAGGCTACCGTTGCATCCTCACGATGCCCGAAAGCATGTCGATCGAGCGGCGCGTGCTGCTTCGCCTGCTGGGAGCTGAAATCGTCCTCACCCCGCGGGCCCGTGGTATGAACGGAGCCATCGCGATGGCGAAAAAACTCATCGGGGAAAACCCCGGTGCGTTCGGCCCCGGCCAGTTCGACAATCCTGCCAACCCGCAGGTCCACCGTGAGACGACCGCCGAGGAAATCTGGCGGGATACGGACGGCGAGGTGGACGTGTTCGTCGCCGGTGTCGGCACCGGTGGCACGCTGACCGGCGTGGGCGAGGTGTTGAAATCGCGCCGCGACGTGAAGGTTTTTGCGGTCGAGCCGGCGGCCAGTCCGGTGATTTCCGGTGGCGCGCCCGGGCCGCACATGATCCAGGGAATCGGTGCCGGCTTCATTCCGAAAAATCTCAATGTTTCCGTGATTGATGAAGTGATCCAGGTTTCTAACGAAGATGCCATCGCCACCGCCCAGGCCCTGGCCCAACAGGAAGGATTGCCCGCCGGCATCTCCACCGGCGCGAATGTCTGGGCAGCGATGCAGATCGCCAAGCGCCCGGAGTTCAAAGGCAAGCGCATCGTCACCATCGGCTGCTCTTCCACCGAGCGATACCTCTCCACCGCGCTGGCGGAAAAGATCCGCGAAGAGGTCTCGAATCTGGCGGTGCAGGAGATTTAATCCATTGGAGCGCGAATCCGGAGTCTGCGATAGCAGACATTAAAAACGACGCGCGGCGCACCCCGGTTGGGCGTCACGCAGATGATCGATCCCGGCGTTGTTAGCGACGGGCTTGGCACTTGCGGGCTGACGGGTCCGACCACCGCGCTTCTATCCGAGTGCCCGGGTGCTCGCTTGGGAAGCACGGTCTTCCGGGGGGCGACTTTTTGGCCGGTCGGGACGGGCAAAGCTTGCAGTCCCGGGGCCGGAGAGGACAGGGTGGGGCGTGTCAGAGATGATGGAAAGCGCCCGCCGCTGGAGCGGCTACGTGTGTCCGGATTGCCGATTTGTTTTCCGCGTGCCGCGGGACCATGACGGGAAGGGGATTGTGTGCCCGAGCTGCCGGAGAATGTTGAGAATTCCGACTTCGACGGACAATCCCCAGCCGCTGGTCGTTCCGGTCAATCGCGAGGTTCCGAAGGAGCCCGTGACGGCGGAAAATCCGGTGAAGTCGGGCAAGCGCCGCCGCAAAAAGCCGGATGGGACAGGGGATCAATCATGGGAACACACACCGACCTCATCGCGCGGGCGGCGGGGGGAGCAGCGGAGAATGAGGATGATGTTGATCTGCGGGAGCCTGTTGTTTCTGGTCATCGTGGCGGGCGTGATGGTTTCATTGTTAGGTCAAAAAGCCCGGGTCGTCGCGCCCCCGCTTGACAAGCCGCCTGCCGCGCCTGCCGGGGAGACGGTGAAAGCCCTGCCGACCGACGCCGAACTGGTGAGTGAGGCGGAGCCCTTGGCCAGGAAATTCCTGCATGCAACGACCGTGGAGGGAATCCTGCCCCTCGTCCGCAACCCGGAAGTCGCAGAATCCCGGATCCGGCGGTTTTACCCTGGTGGGAAGATCGACGCTCCCGGCCTGTCGGGGTTCAACTCTGGTGCCGGTCTCGTCACGCGGGGGAGCCTTCATTCATTTCCCGTTCAGACCCGCGATCACAGGGAAATGGTCCTCGCATTTGTCGAGACCCCGCAGGGATTGAGAATTGATTGGGAGAGCTGGGTCGGATGGTCGGATATGCCTTGGGAGGAATTTATATCAACCAAACCCGTCACAAGCCACGTTTTCCGGGTGGTTCTCACTCCGGTGGAATATTATAATTTCGGCTTTTCGGATGATTTGAAATGGCAGTCCTATCGCTTGGAATCTCCGGACAACGAGCATGCGGTTTACGGTTATGTCGAAAGGAACTCGCCGCTGTATGTGCAAATCCGCCCGGATGCCGACGGGTTGAAAGTGTCCTTGACGCTCGCACTGAAGTTCCCCCCCGATGCGAAGTCAGGCAACCAGGTGGAGATCGAGCGGTTTGTTTGCAATGGATGGGTGGAGGAAGGAGCCACACCATGACTCCGACCACCTACGACAAGGCACTTGAGTTGAATCTTGATCCGTTGGTTTACGGAACCTTCGCCGAGATCGGTGCGGGGCAGGAGACGGGCAATTGGTTCTTCCGCGCGTCCGGCACCGCCGGGCTGGTGGCGAAGACGATTTCCGCCTACGACATGACCATGAGCGACGCCATCTACGGGCACGCGGATCGCTACGTCTCGGCAGCGCGTCTCGGCTCCATGCTCGATCACGAATACTCGATCCTGTTGGAACGGCTGGCACCCAAACGTGGCCCGGAAACCACTTTTTTCTCGTTCTGCAACACCGTGCGAGCCCGCGGTTGGAAGGACGAGGGCGAATGCCACGGCTGGCTGGGAGTGCGCTTCCAGATGAAGCCCGGCGACCCGCCTTCCGACATCGTGCTCCACGTGAGGTTGCTCGACAGCCGGACGATCGACCAGATGGAGGCGCTGGGCACCATCGGGGTGAACCTGATCCACTCCGCTTTCCGTCACCGCGGGCACTTGCAGAAGTTCGTGGAGTCCCTGCTGGACAATCTGGTTCCCGGGCGCGTGGAGGTGGACCTCCTGAAATTCACCGGCCATGGCTATGGCTTTTTCGACAACCGCCTCTGTGCGCTGCAACTGGTGGAGAGCGGTCTAACTGAAGCGACGATTTTCCTGCCCAGCGGCGAGGTCGTGCAGCCGGCGGAGGCGCTCTACCGTCATCCGGTTCTTTTGCTCAGGGGGAGCTTCGATCCTGTGATGAACGTGCATTTGCAAATGCTCGAAGACGCCCGGGCCGGGTTCATGGAGTCCCTGAGAGAGGAGGACCGGGCCTCGGCGATCGAGCTTTGTGAAATCTCCATCCACAACCTGCTTCGCGGCCGCAGGGTGGATCCCGTCGATTTCCTGGACCGGGCGGATGCACTGCAGGCACTGGGGAAAACGGTGCTGCTCTCGCGCTGTGCCGAGTTCCACCGCATCGCGGCGTTTCTCTACCGCTACACCAGCAAGCCGATCGGAATCATTCTCAGCATCGGCCTGCTCAACGAACTCTTCAAACCGAAGTGGTCGGACAAGCTGCCTGGCGGCTTGTTGGAATCGTTCGGGCGGTTGTTCAAGGAGGGCGTGACGCTTCATGTATTTCCTTGGAAAAACCGTCGCAATGGTGAGCTTGTCACCGCAGAGACGTTTCTGGCACCGGCGGATTGCGTCCACCTCTATCGACATTTCATCGCGAACAACCGGATTCAAGGGATTCCCTGCGAGGACAATCAAAGCCTGGTTTACACCGGTCGCGACGTGTGCCGGATGATCAACGCCAACGACGCCCGCTGGCGCGGATTGGTTCCAGAGGTTGCCTGGACCATGGCCGAGCGCCACGCCCATCTCGGGCTGCCCTGATCCCGAGGGCTCAACTCCCTCCTTCGCCATCCTTGGCTCCCCGCAGGTGCGAGGGGGTCTTGAGAAGGTCGAAGTCCGAGCCGCAATACATGCAGCGGAATTTTTGGGTGGCGATGATGGACAGGATCGTCGTCATCCCATGGTTGAGCGGGTAGAGGCGGCGCGCCCTGGAGTGGGGACAGGCTCCGGTATTGATCAGCGGGGTGCCCTTGCATAGCGGGCAATGGGCCGCACGCCGTTTGAAAAAGGCGACGAGCCACATACCGCTGCAGAACCCGATTCCCATCAAGATGATATCTTTAATCAGCGGGGTAGGGTGTCTGAAAAACATCACCACCGCGGTGACGGATGTGATCAGCCCGATGAAATACAATGCCGAAAAAAACACCGCCACATTGAATGGCCGGCTGGATGGCAGGGAGCGCGTCCGCGTCGCCGCGGCCCCGCCGGCCGCCAAGTCTTTCATGCTGTTTCTCGCGCCCCAACTCATTTCGGTTTGAAGGCTTGGATACGAGCCGTTTTGTTGCAAGTCCTGATATCCATTCAGCCGAAATTACCCGCTTTTCCCCGCAATCATTTCAGCGCTCTTGACCGCGGCGGGGCGCGGTTTTAAGACTTCCCAATGACACCGCTTTACGAAGGAAAGGCCAAGCGCCTGTGGGCCACGGAAAACCCGGACACCCTGCGCATGGAGTTCAAGAACGACGCCACCGCCTTCAACGGCGAGAAGAAGGCCAGCTTCGAGAACAAGGGCCACTTGAACAACGAGATCAGCACGCTCATTTACGGATTCCTCGAAAAAGCCGGCGTCCCCACCCACTTCGTCCGCAAGCTTGACGCCACCAACGTCGAGGTGAAGAAAGTCACCATCCTGATGGTCGAGGTGATCGTCCGCAACCTATCCGCCGGCAGTTACTGCAAGCGCACCGGCGAGCCGGAAGGCCGGGTGTTCTCCCAGCCGATCATCGAGTTCTCGTA
>JAIFNK010000075.1 GCA_020047775.1 Akkermansia sp.
CGGATCCAACCGCTTTCCAGTTCGTCGAGCGGCGGGGTCTCGACGACGATCGGCTCGCCGAACAAATCGAAGCCACCGGATTTCGGCGCACCGCTCACCAGTTGGATCATCCGCGCGGCGAGCTTTTCCTTGCCGCTGCCGTGGGCACCGCTGATGAGGAACGCATGCGCCAGCCGGCCGCGGTCGTGCGCGGAGGAAATCAAATCAAATGCCCGGTCTGCCAAAAACGCCATGCGGGGGCATCGTCTCCCGAACCCCATGCGTGGCAATCCGAAAATTTCCAGATCGCGACCTCAGAGGCTGTTTGAAAATCAAACTCTCGAGCTGGAAAGGAATTTGCGGAGACCGCACTTCCGCGTATGCCTCAATAAGGGGCATGGACGTCTCGTCCATGAGTGGGGACGAGACGTCCCCACCCCCTATTTTCAGACAGCGCCTCACGCACACTCCATCCGTGCCAGCCGCTCGGCGAGTGCGGCGTAGTCGGATTCCCCGGTGAACCCGTCGCGCGGGTGGGACGTGCACCGGCGTTTCACCGATTCCCATTCCGGGCGCTCCAGCGCCTCGAAAAACGCGACCAGATTTTCCTCCAACGGCTCGGCGAAGGTCCATCCAAGCGCCTGCCGCTCGATCCAGCGGCCGGTTTCCGTGTCCTTCGCGCCGAAGACCGGCACGCCGAAAAACCCGCCTTCGTAAATCCGGTTGGGCAGCAGCCAGGCGGAGTTGCCGTCCGGGTCACTCATGTCGAAGGCCCAGTTGAAATCGATTTCCGCATACAGCTCCGCCAGCTCGTCCGGATAGAAATAGGAACCGCCGAACTGGAAATTCGGCAGATCGCCGAGCAAGCCGTCGAACTCATCCGCGAGGGTTCCCGCCGGATAGCCGCGCAGGACGAAGCGGATGCGATCCCCCAAGCGGGCCGCCAGCGAGTGCATCAACTCCAGACTCCGGCGGCAGCGCAGGGCTCCGAAGCAACCGACCACCCACGGCTTTCCACCACACGCCGGTCCGTTGTCCGGGGCGGCGGGCGCGGGCAGGCTCGGATAGAGCTTGTTTTCCAACAGGAAGATTTCCCCGGTATATCCCTGCACCGGCACGAAATACTCGCGGACGAAGCCCGGCGAGGTCGTCACCAGCAGCGCCGAACGCTGCAAAACCGCCCGCTCGACGGCGCGCAGGATTTTCGAAAGCAACCCGCCGCCGGTCATCACCGGCTGGATGTCCGCGAGTTCGAGCACCAATGGAATGCGCCGGCCGGAGAAGAAGCGGCCTAGCAGCCCGAGCACGGCGTTATCGGTGTTCACCACGTAAATCACCGAGCAGTCACCCAGCCGGTCGCGGTTCGCCCAGAGCACGCCGATGCATTTTGCGAACGCCCACAAGCGCTGGAAATAGCGGCGGTTGTAGGTGGTCCCGAGATGGATGTTCTTCCACTTCGGCGGCACGTCCGCCTTGTCGCGCTCCCGGTGAAAGGTAAATCCAAGCACCTTCCGCCCCTGGTCCTGAAGCGCGGTGATGCGTTTCATCACCCGCGCGTCGCCACGCTCGTGCGCGAAGAAGGCGATGGGTTTCAAGTCGGGGGCGGGCACTGCGAAATGGTGTGAAATCACCGCCCGCATTTCAAGGGAATCTCAAACAGGTTTGAGGGTTGGCCCGCCTCCGGACTGCGTAAATCGAGACTGGAAGCGAATCAATCTTCAGAGCTATTCCAGTTGATCGGGGTGAAGCGGGCAACGCAGCATTTCGATCGCCTCGCGGAGGTCGTCGGCGGTGACCGTGTTGACGACCTTGGCGCTGCCGAGCGCGTCGAGCACGACGAAGCGGATGGCTCCGGCGGAAAACTTTTTGTCGCGCGCGAGTTTTTCCATCACCTTGTCGGTGGTGATGTGTTTCGGGAGCACCAGCGGCAGGTGATAGTGGTCCAACAGGGCGATGACCTTCTCGCTGTCGTCCGGCGAGAGACCGGCGTGGCGCTCGGATAGAAACAACGCGGCGCGGATGCCGAGGGAAATCGCCTCGCCGTGCAACATCTCGCCGTAGGGCACCGCCGCCTCGATGCCGTGGCCGATGGTGTGGCCGAAATTGAGCAGCGCGCGGATGTCGCGCGTCTCGTGTTCGTCGGCTTCCACCACGCGCGCCTTGATGGCGATGTTGCGGGCGATGAGATCCGCCGGGACGTCGCGGCCGGCGGGATCAAAAGCGGCGAGGTCATCGAGCATCGCCGCGTCGCGGATGGCGGCGTGTTTGATCGCTTCCGCGAAACCTTCGCGGAATTCGCGGTCGGGAAGGGTGCGCAGGGTTTCCGGGTCGATGAACACCAGGCGCGGCTGATGGAAGGATCCTAGCAAATTTTTCCCCTCGCCCACGTTCACGCCGGTCTTGCCGCCGACCGATGAATCCACCTGCGCGACGATGGTCGTCGGGATTTGCACGAAGGGAATGCCACGGAAAAAAATCGCGGCGACGAAGCCCGCCAGATCGCCGACCACGCCGCCGCCGAGGGCGACGACCATGGATTTCCGGTCGTGGCCGGCGCGGATCATTTCGCGGCAGAGGGTTTCCGCCTGGGTCATCGATTTCGACGCTTCGCCGGCGGCCACCGTGTGCAGCGTCGGTCGAAAACCGGCGGCTTCGAGCGAGGCCATCAAGGCTCCCGAGTGAAATCTGGCAACCGTGTCATCGCTGATGATGGCGGCGCGCGAACCGGAGATTCCGGCGTTTTTCAGGGTTTCTCCGGCCCGGGCGAGCAGGCCCGGCTCGACGAGGACAGGGTAGGCGCGGTCGGCGAGATCGACGTGGACGGATGGCATGGCGGGAGCATGAAACAAGCGGGGCGCATGTCCAGACGATCTCCTTGTATCATGGCTTGCTGGTTTCATGGATCTGTCTCTAGTCTTTTCCCATGCCTCCACCGCCACGCCGCCCGTTCCACTCCCAGCAGGGTCGGAAACCCGGACCACCCACTGGAAACAAGCCCGCGCCGAAGGATCGCGGCTGGGATGCCGTGGCTTCGTGGTATGACAAACTCGTCGGCGAATCCGGCTCGAACTACCACCAAAACGTCATTCTCCCCGCCGCCCTGCGGATGCTCGACCCCCAACCGGGCGAATCCGTCATCGACATCTGCTGCGGCCAAGGCGTGCT
Organism: Akkermansia sp.; assembly: GCA_020047775.1. Taxonomy (GTDB): domain Bacteria; phylum Verrucomicrobiota; class Verrucomicrobiia; order Verrucomicrobiales; family Akkermansiaceae; genus Luteolibacter. The sequence goes on from JAIFNK010000075.1 coordinate 3,145, forward strand.
CATCAAGCCGCTGCTGGAGGCGAAAATCGGGAAATTCACCGGCGTCGATGCCAGCCCGCGGTTGATTGATTTCGCAAAATCCCGCCACGGCGCGGATCCCAAGGTTTCGCTGATCGTCGCCGATGTCTGCCAGCCCGGAGCGTGGGCGAACGGCTCTCACGACGCGGCGACCTGCCTGATGGCGGTGCACGACGTGCCGGACTTGGTGGCGATGTTTTCCAATATTTCCCGCGCCCTCAAGCCGGGCGGCCGGGCGGTGATGGTGTTCATGCACCCGTGTTTCCGGATTCCGCGCAAGACGCATTGGGGCTGGGATGCGGATCAAAAAATCCAATATCGACGCATCGACAGTTATGCAACGCCGTTGGAAATCCCCATCACCACCCATCCCGGAAAGGGAACCGGCGAGGTGACGCAGTTCCACCACCGGCCGCTCGCGGATCTGCTCACCGCGATGGGCAAGGGCGGGCTGGCCGTCACGGCATGCGAGGAACTCTACAGCCACCGCCGTTCGCAGGCGACCGGGCCATTCAGCAAGGCGGAGCATGCGGCAGCGGAGGAGTTTCCGATGTTCATCGCGCTCAAGGCGGTCAAAGCCTGATTTCCATTAGGCCAGAATCCTGGGCACCACCAGCCCCTCCGCGCCGGCGAGCTGGATCTGGTTCGCATCGAACGATAGAAACTCCTTCGCCCCCAGCTCGACGGCGGTGGCGATGTGCAGGATGTCGAAACTCCGGTGCCCGCCGGTGACGGTGCGGGTTTTGGAAATCTGCTCGCCAGTGACCAGGATGCTGACGAGGTCGCAATCCACAATTTTCACGATGCCGAGGCTCACATGCTTGCCGATTTTCTCAATCATCCGTTCGGATTCCCGCAGAGGATAACCGACATCCCGGTTTTTGCTGTGGCGGAATGCCTGGAAACGCGCGGACTGCCGGAATTCCCAGAGCAGCAAACGGGTGACATGCAGCGGCTCGGCCATCGCATCACGGTAAGCCACGGCGCGGTCCGAGTTATCCTGTGTCCGATAGAGCGCACAAAGAAACGACGTGTCCGGGTAAGCGATCAACTTCGGTCTCCGAGTTCGGCCTCCCGCATTTCTTTCACCTCATCGGCAGTGAAAACCCGGCCCCCCCAGGTTTCCTTCATCCAGCGACGGTGCGCTTCAGCATCGAATTTCGGCACGACTTCTGACCGGGGAGGCGAAAGACGGGCGATCGGCTTGCCGTGTTTGGTGATCTCAATCTCCTCGCCATCCGCCAGCCAGGCTTCCACCTTGCCGAAATCGTAGCGTAAATCCCTGATGGTGAGTGTTTGCATGGCCGTGATGTTTTGTTTCATCACAAATTAGGTGGGAGCTCCTCCGAAGTCAAGTTGCCAGCAACGCTAGGTGAAAGTCACCTTCCCATCGCCGACGCGGAGTCGGCCGATGTCACCCAATGACGGTGTTTCCCTCATCCAGTCGAGGTGCGTGGTGGTGATCCATTTCTGCGCGAGCGGCGGCAGGTGGTTCATCAACGCGTTGCGGCGGGAAGGGTCGAGCTCGCCGAAGATGTCGTCCATCAAGTAGATCGGGAGTTTGCCGCCGCGGCGTTCGAGCAGGGTGCCTTGGGCGAGTTTCAGGGCGAGGGCGAGCGTGCGTTGTTGGCCCTCGCTGGCGAATTCGGCGGCGGGCATGCCGTGGATGCGTAAATCCAGCTCGTCGCGATGCGGGCCGACGACGGCCTGGCGCAGGCGGGTTTCGCGTTCGCGCGCTTGCAGGATGGACTCGCGCAGATCCGGGCCGCTGGCGGGCAGGTAATTGAGCGTGAGCGGTTCGTCCTTGCCGCTGACCGCGCGCTGGGCCTCGGCGGCGAGCGGCGCGAGTTCCGCGATGAGGCGGGCGCGGGTCTGCATCAGGACGGTGCCGTGTTCCACCAGGATTTCCTCGTAGGACAGAATTTCCGCGTCGCGGGGGCGGCCCTCCTTGAGCAGCAGGTTCTTCGCCCGCAGCGCCCGGCGGTAGCGCGACCAGGAGCGACGGTAGGCGGGATCGATCTGCGCGCCGAGGAAATCGAGGTAGCGTCGGCGGCCCTCGCCGGGGCCGCGGACGAGTTCGAGATCCTCGTTGCCCATCCACACGACCAACCCGCCGTCTGCGAGGTAGCGGGACTGGCTGGGAAGGGTTTCCTCATCCGCCTTCAAAAACAGCCCTTCACGGGAGGACCGCACCTGCCGCTCCGAGCCCCACGGATCGCCGGCGATGCCGAAGCCCTTGCCGCCGAAGCGCCCCATCGCGGTCATCCGGTGGGTGCGCGGCGAGTGCAGGCGGACGAGCACACAGATGGCTTCGAGCACGGAGGTTTTTCCCTGCGCGTTGTCGCCGGTCAAAATCGCGCCTTCCGCCGGGACCTCCAGGTCCAGCGATTCAAAACATCGGAAATCCATCAACCGCAGCGAGCGAAGCACGGCGCAGGAATAGAGGGAAATCCGCGGGCTGGGAAGGGACGAGTGTGGTGGTGCGTGGGAAACGCGGCGGAAGATTTGCAGACAGCGTTTTTCTGGCTACCTTGTCCGGCGTGCGGAATTGCGGGATTGACTCCGGAGGGTCGGTTTTGCTGGTCTTCCGCTGCTCAACTCATCATTCCTCATCCTCTCTTATGTTTTTACCGGCGGTTCGACATTTCTGGCTACTGTTCTTGTTGGCGTTTTCGGGAATGTCCCTGCTTGCCCATGCGGTGGCCCCGACGGCTCCTTCCGGTTGTTTCGCGGTGGCACTTAGCGCATCGGCGACCAATGCGACGATTAGTATCAATTGGAATGACAATTCGACCACCGAGACGAACTGGAAAATCCAATACAGCATCGGCAATGGAGCATATTCCGACTTAGCCGTAATTTCTTCCAACACGACCGCTACCACGGGTCCCACTGGCGTTACATGGAATACGGCAATTTTGAATACCGTTTACCACTTCAACATTCTCGCCTCCAACGGTTCGGAATTTTCCGCGGCTTCCAACGTAGCGACAGTTGGGACATTTGATTTGAACGGACCCATCAACCTCAGCGTTTCCGCGGTGGATCCCTTCAACGTGACGATGAATTGGGAAGAAGGTTCCACCGGCGAAGCGGGTTTTACCATCGAGAGCAAGATTGGAACGGGAACATGGGAGTATCTGGGAAATGTCGCTGCGAATACCCTGTCTATATCCCCCAGCCAACTGATCGCACCGCTTGAAAACTATACATTCCGCATTCGGGCATTCAAGGGAAGCCCGCCGACGATTCCGGATTCGGCTGCGGGGCCGAATGTCTCCGCATATTCGAATGAGTTCACGATCAACGCGGGCGCTTACACGCTGGTCGCCGCCTCTGTCCCAGGGCAAGCGGTTATCAATCTCTCGTGGCCGAATATCTTGAACGAGGATGGCTATCAAATCATCTACAAGGCAGTGGGTGATCCTTCGTATTCAGTCCTCGATTTGACGAATCCGAATGTGACGACCTATCAGGTCACGTCCCCGGGCATCGAACCGGGCAAGACTTATTCATTTTTCGTCAGACCTTATGTGGGTGGGGACATCATCGGAACTTCCAGCGAGGCGACTGCCACCGTGGACGGGGTGACCAGCAAGACCGGGACATCCGGCACGCCGGGCAGTCCGTTGTCGCATGAATTCACCCAGGTTTCCGGCTCTTCATCCGCAGTCGTCTCGCGCGCGCTGTCCGGTGTTCCAGGTGGCCTTTCTTTCAATAACACCACCGGCATTCTAAGTGGCGTCTATCCGGCTCTGGGGAACTACACTCTGAATTACACGGTGACTTTTGCCAACGGTGGTGTTTTAACCCAGACCTTCCACATCCGTGTCCGCCCGCCGGCCGGGGCACCCGTTGTTGGCACGGTCATTCCCGCGTGGACCGCCAATGCCGGGGCCAGTCGCGACACGCCTCTATCCGGAACCTTCACGGACGCTGAAGCCGAATCCGCCGTGCGCGTCAGCACGACTCTCGGTAATATGGATTTCATTTTGTTCGACACGGCGACTCCGGCGACAGTGACGAATTTCATGGCCTATGTGAACGCGGGCAAATACTCCGACGTGGCCTTTCACCGCAGCATCGCGGGCTTTGTGATCCAGGGCGGGGGATTCAAAGGCGCGGGAACAGGCAGCAATTTCACCAGCGTCGTCACCAATCCCACGGTGGTCAACGAGCCCGGCATCGCCAACGTGTATGGCACCATATCCATGGCGAAACTCGGTGGCGATCCGAACAGCGCGACCAGCCAGTTCTTCGTCAGCCTCGGAGACAACCGGACGAATCTTGACTATCAGAATGGAGGCTTCACCGTCTTCGGTCGGGTCGCGGGTAGCGGCATGGCGGTGGCGGAGGGTATCAGCAACCTGCCGGACGACACTTACAACTTGCTTCTCGATGGCAGCGCCACGGCAACCTCGTTCACGAATTTCCCGCTGAATGTCCCGAGTATGCCGACACCGATGGATCAAACGAAGTTGGTGAAAATGAACTCGGTGACCACCATCTCCACGCTTTCCTACAGCATCACCGGAAACACCAATCCAGCGGTCGCGTCTGCCAGCATTGTCGGCGGACAGCTTCATCTGGTCGGTCTTTCCGGCGGGCAGACGACCGTCACACTAACCGCCACGGATCTGGACAACCTCACGACCACTCAAACCGTGGCGGTCACGATCAACGACACT
>JAIFNK010000158.1 GCA_020047775.1 Akkermansia sp.
TTGCGGCCGGTGGCTTCAGCAGCCTTGGAGCCGAGCAGGCCGATGCCGACGGCGGCGCCGATAGCGGCGAAGGCAACGTGCATGTTACCGGAGAGTTCGGCAAGGATTGGAGTCAACATGATATAGTGTGTTTGGTTGTTTGTTTTTCCGATTCCCACGGTTGATTCCATGGTCGAATACGGGAAATCTTTTAGTGGGAATGCTCGCTGTCCTCGTCGTGATCGCCATGATCACAGATCAACTTCAGGAAGACCGCGGTGAGCAGCATGAAGACGAGGGCTTGGATCAAACCGACCAATAGCTCGAGGAAATAGAATGGCAGCGGAGGCAGCCAGGCCAGGTATTTGCCGCCCATCAGCATCATGTTTTCCAGGATGTTCTCACCGGCGAAGATGTTTCCATAAAGACGGAAGGACAGGGCCACCGGACGGAAGAGGATCGAGATCACTTCAAGGATGCCGACGAAGCCGAACACGATGAGCATCATCAGGCTCATGATTCCGGAAAACTTACCCTTGGGGGCGAAGATGTGGGAGAGAAAGCCCTTCATGCCGTTTTCCGTGATCGCCCAGTAGAACCACAGCAGGGCGAACGTGAAGGCCATGGCGGCGGTCATGTTCAAATCCGCATTGCCACCACGGAGGAAGGGGCGGAACGTGTCGTGCGGATCCACGCCGGGCCCGCTCAACTGCCAGCCGAAAGTGCCCACACCGGGAATCAGTCCGAACCAGTTGGTGAAAAGAATCATGATGAAAATCGTTCCGAAGAACCAGAACGTCCGTTTCACAAGATGCTTTCCGAGGATGCCCTCCAGGAAGTTATACAAGCTCTCGACGAGCCACTCGACGAAGTTCTGCAAGCCACTCGGCACGGTGGTCATCTTGCGCGTCGCCATCTGGGCCACCAGGATGATAAAGGCGGCGACGATCCAGACCATCACCATCGAGTTGGTCACGACGAAACCACCGACGCGAATGACCTCCTCCGCGTTCGCCGGAAGATGGTCGTGGGTTTCCGATCCCGCGAAGGCAGAAATCAATCCGAAGAGCCAAATGATCAAGGTGGAGAAGAGAAAACGCATGCAAGAAACCTGCTGACGGCGGGCGCGGGGTCTTTAAAGGATCGCCGCCAACCTCAGCAAGTTCTATTTGTGAAAAATTTCACAAGCTCCCGGAAATTCCTTTGATGGCGGCGAATCCGCCCCAAGTGAGGCGATCTGCCGCCTGTCATTCATCCGCAGGGGGATGCAATTCCTGATATTCGAATCTCGTGAACAAATCGACATCCCGCACGATCCATCAGATCCGGTGAAGCCGGGCGCCAAACACTAAAAACATCGTAATAGTCAAGCGGCCAATGCAAAAAAATCCCTTTATTTTCAGCAGATTTTCTCTTGCCAAGGCCCGGCGCCGTTCGCACAAACGTGGTTGTCATGAATAAATCTGAATTGATCGAAGCCATCCAAGCCGCCCTCGGTAAGGACGCCACCAAGCGTTCCGCCGACGAAGCCCTCGAAGCCGTCCTGTCCTCCATCGCCAAAGGTGTGAAAAAGGATAAAAAGGTCCAAATTATTGGATTCGGAACCTTCGAGGTGAAAAAGCGCGCGGCGCGTCAGGGTCGCAATCCGAAGACCGGAGAAGCCATGAAAATCGCTGCCTCCAAGTCGGTTGGTTTCAAGCCTTCCTCCGTCCTCAAGGGCAGCCTTTGAAATCCAAGGATGCTTCGGCAGACTTGCATCCCTCAACGAAAAACCAATAAGACCCCGGTCCGTCAGACCGGGTTTTTTTTTTTGGGAATGGGTCCGAGGGACTGCGCGTCCCCGAAGGTTCTGTGGACAGACTCGTGTTCTTCAACTAAGCCGTGCCCGCCAGCAGCGCCATGAAACCAAGAATCACCCTCGCAGAAACCCAGCTCGCGGACGGAAACGTCCTTTCCCTCCAGGAGCACGACGGCCGCAAATCCCTGCTCGTCCATGGCCAGCAAATCTGCGGCCCCGCCACCCGCGCTGCCGAGGAGGAGCTCGCCCGCCTGGCCTGCGCCCCGTTCCGGCCCGCCCGCCAGCCGCAGATCTGGTTCGCCGGACTCGGCCTTGGCCACGCCATCGCCGCCGTGGCGAGGGAACTGCCTCAGAAACGCGCCACCTTTTTCGTCGCCGAGCCGCTCGCCGCCATTGCCGACTGGCACCGCGCCCATATTCCGGACAGTCCGCTGCTCACGGATCCCCGGGTTACCTTGGAAAACGACTGCGGCCCGCAAGCACTGATCCGCCATGCCGGACTGCTCCACGCCATCCTCGTCCATCTTGATGCCTCGCCCACCGGCCCGCGTAACCGGACGTGGATCGATGAGCGCCGCTGGGTTTCCGCCGCGTTCGAAGCCCTGCAAGCGGGCGGTCTGCTCGCCATCGCCGGTTCACGCCACGTCGCCAATCTCACCCGCCGCCTGCAAGGCTCAGGCTTCGAAGTGGCGGAATTCACCGTCCCGTCCTCGCCGAACGCGAAACGCCCGCGCTTCCTGCCCATCTGGCTCGCCCGGAAAGGCAAAGCTGCGGATTGATCTTTGCCCGGCGGCGTGTTTCGATCCGCTTCCTTTCATGTCCCGCCTCACCCCTTTTCACATCATTCCCGCATTGATAGCAGCCGCTTCCCACGCCGGTGAGGTCACTGTTGAACTCAGGCCTTTTTCGATTGAGAAGTCATTCACCGCCGCCGCCTTGCCGGGTGGCGACTGCGTGCTTCTGAAAATCGAGCCGAAAGTCTGGACCGACTTCAAAATCTCCGAGATCGCCGCCCACGCCTCGAAGGCCGCCAAGGGCGACGTCCTGGTCCGCTTCGATGCCGAGGACATCGACCGGAAAATCGAGGACACCCGCCGCGAGCTCGCCGCGGGTGCGCTCACCCTCGCCCAGGCCGAGCTGGACTTGAAGATCCTGCAGGAAATCGCCCCTAACAAACTGGAAGGCCTTCGCCGCGCGGCGGAAATCGCCAAGGAGGAAAACACCTATTTCACCCAGGTCCGGCGCAAGGCCAGCGGGGATTCCGCGGCCCAGGCGCTCAAACGCAGCGAGCAGATTCTCTCGAACCAGCGCGAAGAGCTCAAGCAGCTCTCCAAGATGTATGAGGCGGACGACATCACCGAGAATACCGAGGAAATCATCCTCGTGCGCCAGCAGGACGCCGTCGCCGCCGCGGAATTCGCCCTGAGGATGGAAGTCCTCGACCACAAACGGACGTTGGAAGTCATGCTGCCGCGCGAAGCGAAAACCCTTGCCGACAGCGAGCGCGACACCGCCATCAACTTCAAAAAGGCCGAGGCCGAAATCCCGCGCTCCGTAGAACTGGGCAAGATCGCTCTCGATGCGCTGAAGACCGCCCGGCAGCGCTCACAGGAGCAGCTTGCCGAGCTGGAATCCGACCGCGCGCTGTTCGAGTTCAAGGCCGCTTCCGACGGTGTTTTCTATCACGGTCCCATCGAAAACGGGCGCTGGACCACGGGAGAACTGGTCAAGGGGCTGGTGCAACACGGCAAGCCGCCGGCGAATGCCGCCTTCGCGACTTTTGTCCCCGGAGCCGCCAAGTTGGTGTTCGTTGCGTTCCTCGATGAGGCGACCGCCCGCTCGCTGAAGGTGGATCTGGCCGGCACGGCCACTTTCGCCGGCCGGGAGGAGTTGGAAATTCCGGTCAAGCTGCTCGCCCTCGCTACCGCCCCGAACACCGGCGGCACCTACCGCGCGGACCTCGCGGCCACCTGGCCCAAGGAGTTCGCCCCGGTCACCGGAGCCACCGCGCAGATCCGCCTGATTTCCTATCAGAAGCCGGCCTCGGTCGTCATTCCCGCCAAGGCTCTTGAATTCGGAGCCAACGGCTGGACGGTGGAGGTGAAACTCGCCGACGGGAAAACCGAAAGCCGCGCCGTCAAGCGCGGCCGGATTTCCAACGACGAAACGGAAATTCTCAGCGGCTTGGAGGCGGGCCAGGTGATCGTCGTTCCCTCTGACAAGACTTAAACTTTCGTGCCAGCCATCCTTGCCTCCATCCTGTCTTGGGTCACGGTGCTTATCGCCGTTTCCGGCGCAGCCGTCGGACAGGAAAACGCGGGTGGGCCGCAGCAAGTCACCGCCGCTTCGCTCGACGCCTCCATCCGCCGCGGGGTGGATTTCCTGATCGCCCATCAGAACCCGGGCGGCTCGTGGGGCAGCGCCACCCGCACCAAGAATCTCAACATCTACGCGCCACTTCCCGGAGCGCACCATGCCTACCGCGCCGGGGCTTCCGGACTTGCTCTATCAGGCATCATCGACTCCGTGGACCCACGTCCCGAGGTGGTCACCGCCATCGGAAAAGCCGCGGCCTGGACCGCGGCCGAGCTGCCGAAACTCCGCCGTGCGGATCAAACGACCACCTACAACGTCTGGGGCCATGCCTACGGACTGCGGGCGATTTCCCGCCTCTATCTGCGCGAGACGGACCCAGCGAAAAAGACGGAGTGGACCCGTCTCGCGCAGGAACAAATCGATCTCGTGGACCGCTACGAAGACATCAACGGCGGTTGGGGGTATCTCGATATTTTCGATGAAATCACCACCCAGAAGCCCTCCGGCATCCCCACGTCCTTCACTACCGCCACGGTGCTGCTTGCCATGGACCAGGCCCGCACCACCATGGGGGTGAAACTCAACGAGAAGCTCGTCAAGCGCTCCATCGTCGGGATCAACTGGCAGCGCACCCCGGATTTTTCCTACACCTACTCCTTCAATCACCGGATGCGCCCGCGCGGTGATATCAACCGCCCCGCCGGCTCGCTCGCGCGCTCCCAAGCGTGCAACGCCGCGCTCCGGGTCTTCGGGGAAAAGGCCGTCACCGACGAAGTCCTCATCACTTGGGCCGACCGCTTTCTCGCCCGTGAAGGATTCCTCAGCAACGTTAGAAAGCGCCCCGTCCCGCATGAAGGCGCGTTCCGGATCGCTGGATATTTCTACTACTACGGCATCTATTATTTCACCGAATCCGTGCGGCTCCTGCCCAGGGAAAAACACGCAGCCTACGCCAAGAGTCTCGCCGCGATCCTGTTGGAACGTCAGGAAAAAGACGGCTCGTGGTGGGACTATCCGCTCTACGACTATCACCAAGCCTACGGCACCGGCTACTCGCTCATGGCCCTGGCCTGGTGCCGGGACGCGATCAACGCCAGCAACTAACCGCCATGCCGCTTTCCCGCGAACTTGTCGAACGTCGCGCGATCAAGGCGGGCTTGAAGGCCTCCAAGAAGCGCCACCACGTCGTTTCCGGGCAGGAGCTTCTTTCGCTGCGCGTGCAGACGATGTCGGGCTGGTTGAGGATCGCGCTGGTGATGTTAGGTATTTGCCTGTTGGCGTCCGGATGGTTCGGCTGGCCGTCGGAATCCAACATGGTGCAAGGCCTTGAGGCGGTCGCCGGGATTTTCGCGATTCTCTTCGGCTCGTTCGGCGTCCGCCGCACGCTCTCGCACATCGTTGACTCCGTCGATGCCGTGGATCTGGTCGGCAGCGTGCTGGAGGCGGTGGCCGATGCGGTTTCGAATATCGGTCTCTGAGCGATAAGTGCCCGGTATTCTCACTCTCATTCCCGATGCGATACCTTGTTATTCTAGCAGCCTCTCTCTTCATCTTCGCGGATCCACTTCCCGCATCCGCAGCGCTCGTCGTTGAAAATGCCGGAGCTTGTGATCAACAAGAAAATAGAACCACGGATGGACGCGGATGAACGCTGATAATAAGGGAATTCCGCAGATTGCTCGCCTCATCGATTTGATGATCCTCCTGATCGCCACAACTTCTTGAAAATCTGTGTCTATCAGCGTCCATCCGTGGTTCCAATTCTCTTTCTTTATGGATTGGGAGACGGACGCGTCTTTTACACCAACGGTGTTCCGCCCTCCAGCCCAAGGTTGCCGGTGACGGCTACCTTGGGAACCGGATTCCCAATCTTCCGAACTCCAACGGAGTTCCGGCCTGTGCGGACAGCGGGCAGTCCGCCTACTTGCCTCACTCGCCGGGGCCGGAACCACGTTGTGGTTCAATCCGGTGATCCGGGTTTCCCAGGGTAGGCATTCGTTCCTCACGCCAACCCTGGGCTGGAGGGCGAAACACCGTTGGTGTTGATAACTCCAGGCCAATCCTTAAAGGCATTGGCCTTCAGGCGGTCTTCCGCTCCCAAGACCGCATGAAGGCGGGACTACGTACGAAGAAAAGCCCGGCGGTGAGGCCGGGCTTTTTGGTGAAGACTTGGATAGTCGCCGGGCTTATTTCATCTCGTCTTCCTCGTCGATGGTGTGCGTGAGGATGAACTGGAGGTCGTCGAGGCCGAGGTTCGAGGCGAAGCCTTCGTCGCCGAGCACGTTGGTGACGAGCTGGGTTTTTTGATGCTGAAGGATGCGGATCTTTTCCTCGACGGTGTCGCGGGTGAGCAGACGATAGGCGATGACCTTGTTTTTCTGGCCGATCCGGTGGGTCCGGTCGATGGCTTGGTTTTCGACGGCGGGGTTCCACCATGGATCGTAGAGGATGACATACGATGCCGAGGTGAGGTTGAGGCCGGCGCCACCCGCCTTGAGCGAGAGCATGAAGACGGACGGATCCTTGGTGGTCTGGAATTTCTCGATCTCGCCTTTCCGGTCCTTGGTCTGACCGGTGAGGTAGTTGTAGGGGCGGTTGTTGAGTTCGAGGCGCGCCTTGATGAGGTCGAGCATGGAGACAAACTGCGAGAAAACGAGCACCTTGTGGCCTTCCTCGTGGAGCTGGTCGAGCAGGTAGAACAGCGACTCCATTTTGGCGGATTCCTCTTTGAGATACTTCGGATCGATGAGGCCTGGGTGACAGCAGATTTGCCGCAGGCGCATGAGGCCTTGGAGGATGGCGAAGGAGTTTTTCTTCACCGCCTCGTCGGAATCGAGTCCCAGCAGCGCCTTCTGGATGCGCTTGAGTTCGTTTTTGTAGAGCTCGATCTGGATGCCTTCCATTTTCGAGTAAACCTCTTCTTCCGTCCGCGGCGGAAGGTCTTGGGCGACCTGCAGCTTGGTGCGGCGGAGCAGGAACGGGCGGAGGCGCGAGGCGAGGCGGCTCTGGCTGAGCGGGTCCTTGCGCTTGTCGAAGCGTTTCTTGAAATACGCACGGCTGCCGAGCACGCCGGGCATGGCGAAGGCCATCAGCGACCACATGTCGAGCAGGCGGTTTTCGATGGGCGTTCCGGTGAGGACCAGGCGGTTCTGGGAGTCGAGCTCGCGGGCGCACTTGGCGGCCTTGGAGTCCGGGTTCTTGATCTGCTGGCCTTCGTCAAGGATGGTGGTGAGCCACTTGATGCCGTTGAGTTCCTCGCCGCAGACGCGGAGCTGGGCGTAGTTGAGGACGAGGATGTCGATGTTGTTCTGAATGTGCGGAACGTCGATATCGTCGCGGTTCTTGAGGATTTTAACCTTGAGCTGCGGGGTGAATTTCCCGGCCTCGCTGAACCAGACGTCGAGCACGGACTTGGGACAGACGACAAGCGCGGGCTTTTTCATGCCACCGGTCTTGCGGTGTTCGTCGAACAACCAGAGCAGGTAGGTGAGCGACTGGATGGTTTTTCCGAGTCCCATGTCGTCGGCGAGGATGCCGCCGAAGTTGTTGACGCAGAGGTAGGCGAGGAACTTGAAGCCATCCACCTGATAGGGACGGAGAGTGGCGTTGAGGCCATCCGGGAGGTCGGGATTGACCTCGAGCTGGATGTCGCTGGCGCGGTTCTTGATGCGCTCCCAGGCTTTCGGATCGAAGACCTCGGAGGCCTTGGGATCGGAAAGTTGCAGGGCGTGCATGCGGTGC
>JAIFNK010000170.1 GCA_020047775.1 Akkermansia sp.
TCCCCGGGTGTTCGTCGCTACCGCTCCTCGACCCGGGGCTACAATCCGTGATCCCTACCGGGATCAAGAAGCGAACTGCGAGGATCGAATCTTTAAAGGCATTGGACTGAAGCAACGAAAACCGAGGCGGGCGGAGGATTGGTCGAACTCATCCCTTGCCGCCACCGGGGAGCTGGTTTTAACTCCGCGCATGCACGAGGAAATCAAGCTCACCCGGGAAGTCGCCGCCATTCAAATCCCCAGCGGTGACACGCTTTCGCTGCCGGCTGGCACCGCGGTATTCATCACCCAGCGCCTCGGCGGGACTTACACGGTCGCGACGTCCCAGGGCCTCGCGCGGATCTCCTCGCAGGATGCCGACGCGCTCGGCGTCAATCCGGAGGAGGAGCTCAAGAAGCAGGCGGAAGTGGTCCGGCTCAAGGACGCACCGCTGGAAGAGCAGGTCTGGAGCCAGCTCAAGGGCGTCTATGACCCGGAAATCCCGGTGGATATCGTCAATCTCGGTCTTGTTTACGACTGCATCATCGAGGAGGCCGACGGCAAAAAGACCGTCGCCGTGAAAATGACGCTCACCGCGCCCGGCTGCGGCATGGGCCCGGTCATCGCCGCGGACGCACAGGCCAAGATCATGACCATCGACGGCATCGACGACGCCCGCGTCGAACTGGTGTGGGATCCCGCTTGGAACCAGGAGATGATTTCCGAGGAGGGGAAGATGAAACTCGGGATGATTTAATCCCCGGACGCGTCGCCGGATTTCCACGTCTGGTCGATGTAGGCGATGATTGTGGGGATCGCCACATCGAAGGTCTCCGCGACTTCTTCGTAAGCGCGGCGGCCCATGCCGATGGGGTCGGGCACGTCCGTCCCGATCCGGCTTCCCGCCGTTTCCGCGAACTCGCACACCAGATAGAACTTGTCGGAGTGCTTGGGGAATCTGGCCTCAAGGGTCTGCAAATGGCCCAGCGTCATCGCAAAAACATGCGTCGCCTTCGACAGGATGGTTTCGGAAACCTGCCGACTGCCAAAGCCCGCCAGCGTCACGCCACGCTTTTTAAGCAGTGTGGCGGTTTCCGGATTGCAAGGAGTCCCCTTGGATGCGGCGATCCCGGCGGAGCTCACTTCAAAATCATCCCGTCCTTCCACCGCTTTCCGGAAGAGTCCTTCCGCCAGCGGGCTACGACACGTATTTCCGGTGCAAACAAAGAGCACATGCTTCAAATCAGGCATCCCGGCGAATCTGAGGACGGGGAATCGATTCGTCAAACCGCAATCGGTATCACCTTCGCTCTGGCAGGCTGGCAGATTTGGTCGGGTTCGTGCTCGATTTGTCGGGGAAGACCGGTTAAACGTCCGTGGCAATCATGAGCCAGTCCACTTCTTCGAAAATCGGCACGCTGCCCGCAGCGGCATTGGTGGTGGCGAGTATGGTGGGGACCGGCGCGTTTACCAGCCTGGGCTATCAGGTCGGCGACATCCCGTGCGGGCCGGGGATCCTGCTGGTGTGGGGCTTGGGCGGGCTGGTCGCCTTGTGCGGGGCGCTTTCCTACGCGGAGCTGGCAGGGGCCTTGCCGCGATCCGGGGGAGAATATCATTTTATCGGAAAACTCTATCACCCGTCACTGGGATGGACGGCGGGGCTGCTCTCGGCGGTGGTTGGGTTCGCCGCACCGACGGCATTGGCGGCGCTGGCCTTGGGGAGTTACGCGCACCGGGCGTTTCCGGGAATTCCGCCGGCGGTGGCCGCGGTGGTGGCGCTGGTCGGGGTCACGGGCGGGCATTTGCTCACGCTGAAAACGAGCGCACGGCTGCAAACGGTGGCGACCGCGCTGAAGCTCACGCTGGTCATCGGCTTCATCCTCGCGGCGTTTTTGAAGACCGGGAAGGGGGATATCCGCTGGGAAATCCAACCGCAGGCGGATTTTGAGATCATCGCCAGTCCGGCGTTTGCGGTGGCGTTGTTGTTCGTTTTTTATGCTTACTCCGGCTGGAATGCGGCGGTTTACATGCTGGAAGAGCTCCAGGACGCCAGGCGGACGGTGTCACGGGCGCTGCTCTACGGATCTCTGTTAGTCATGGGCCTTTATGTCCTGCTCAACGCCGCGTTTCTCAAAGCCGCGCCGGTCGCGGAGCTGGCGGGGGTGACGGAGGTGGGGCACGTGGCGGCGGAGGCGTTGTTCGGCGAGGGTGCGGCGAGGTGGTTCAGCGGGCTGCTTTCCCTCGGGCTGGTGGCGACCGTGAGCGCCATGGTCTGGGCCGGGCCGCGGGTGCTGCACGTGATGGGGCGGGATTTCCATGCGTTGCGGATCCTCGCGGCCAGGAACCGGCACGGGATTCCGGTGGCGGCGACATTGATTCTATCCGGGTTGGCGCTGGTCTTCGTGTTGACAGGGAACTTCGGGCAGTTGCTCACTTACACCCAGTTCGCGCTGACCTTGTGCGCGTTTCTCACGGTGTTCGGAATCTTCATCGTGCGGCGGCGCCCGGCTGTCGAGGGGGCGTTCCGTTGTCCGCTCTATCCGCTGCCGCCGCTGGTTTTCCTGGCGATGACCGGGTTCGTGATGGTGCGCTCGCTGGTGGCGGAGCCCGTGCCGACCTTGGCGGGGATGGCCACGGTGCTGGTCGCCTGGTTGTGTTATTTTCCGCTGCGGAAGGCGGGAACCGGCGGCGGACGCTGATCCGCCGAATTTTCCGAAGATCACGTTTTAGCAATGCATTTCCCAATCAACCCGTCATCATTCAGGCCGTCACTCATGAAACTCACCTTCCTGCTCCTGCCAGTTGCCGTCGCTCTTACCGCCTGCGGCCCGTCCAAGCCCATTGCCGCGCAACCCAATTACCTCGAGCAACCGCCCGCGAACTTTCCGGTGGTGTCCGGCGAGGCGGGGCCGGATGACATCGGGCTGTTCCTCGCGGGCAAGCCGGTGCGGCGCGGAGCGGTTCTCTCCCGCATCCAGCAGACGGTGGAGTATCAGAACCACCAGCGGGAAATCAACGACATCTGGCGCGGGCAGGTCCGCCGGCGGATCAATCTGATGGAAACCTGGTCGACCTGGCAGGTGAATCCGGTGGTCGGTAGCGGCGGGACGATTTACTATCCATTCGGCGGGCCGGATCTGCTGCATGTGAGTGCGATGTTTTCCCAGGCGCGGAACTACGCGTTGATGGGCTTGGAGCCGGTGGGGCAGGTGCCGCCACTCGAATCCCTGCCGCCGGGTGAGGTGCTGGCGGCGCTCGACGCCTTCCGGCAATCGGTGAAAACCCAGATGCTGGCCGGTTACTTCATCACCAAGGAAATGCGCTCGGACCTGGAACACAGCGTTTTGCGCGGGGTGACACCCATCCTGCTCAGCACGGTGGCGATGATGGGCGGCGAGGTGGAATCGGTGGGCGGGATTTCCGCCGGCGGAAATCCGGGGGTGGAGTTGCAATACTACGATGCGGGCGGCATGCGCCACACCGCGTATTACGTGGCGGGGGATCTGTCGAACGGCGGGTTCAAGGGCGGCTATCAGCAATGGGTCGCCGGTCTCGGCGGCAAGGCCACTTATTTCAAGGCGGCGTCCTATCTGATGCATGACAATCGTTTTTCGCAGGCCCGCGCGTTTTTTCTCAACCAGTCGCGTACGATCCTGCAGGACGACTCGGGAATTCCTTTCCGTGAATTCGCACAAGGCAGCTGGACGTTCCGGTTTTATGGCGACTACCAGAGCCCGATCCCGCTCTTCGCCGAGCACAAGCAGGAGGATCTGCGCCAGGCTTATGCGAACAACCCGCGCAGCCCGCTCGGATTCGGCTCCGGTTACCACGCGAACTACTCGAACGCGAACCTGCTGTTAGCAATCAAGCGATAGAAAATCAAGGAGCGGCGATCTCTGAATCGCCGAGGTGCATGAGAAGCCAATGAAAAAGCGCGAAGCTCCTTCCATTGTCTTTCCATGCGCAGGGCGATCGGATATCGCCCCTCCGTGGGATCAAGCGGTGACGGCGCGGAGGAACGCGGCGTCGTTCCATCCGTCAGACCTGCCAAGCCGGGCGACCACCAGATCGCGCGGCGGCAGCACATACACCCGTTTTCCGCCGGATCCGACCATCGCCAGCCAGCCTGGATCGAGATCGGTGCCGAGGCAGGCGTGCGACCAGAAGGACGGCGGTTGCACGGCATCCAAGTGGCGTTCCGGTTCGATGGCAAACGCGCCGGACTTGGCGGCGTTGCGATTCCACCAGATGCCGGTGGCCACCATCGGGTTGGCTGCGCGCGGCGCGGCCAGATTCCGGAAGACGTCGGCTCTCAGGCCCGCGGTGTTGCTGCCGTTGATGAGTCGCGCGATCACCCCGCCGAGTTTGCCGAGATCCCGCACGCTGAACTGCGCGCCGGTGGACAGATAGAAATTCCCCAGCAAGTCCTTGCGCCAATCCGGACTGGAAACTCCAACTTCGCGCATGAGACCCCGCAGGAAATTCTCAGTGCTGGATCCACGTTCGCACAATTTCCGGCGCAACACCTCACCAAGGATTTCCGAGGATGCAGGCCCATACCTGAACCGCTCGCCCGGCGGATCGACCAGCGGCAGCGCGATCGCCGCCTTGCCCTTGTCCGCGATTGCCCCCCGATAGAGAGCCTCCACGCCAGAGGGGAAACCGGCGGTCTGGTTGACTAACATGCGCACGGTGATCCGGCGCTTTGCCGGGTCCACCCGCCACTCCGGAAGCGTTTCGCCGAGCGGTCGGTCCGGTTCGATCCAGCCCTCTCCGGTGGCACGGACCACGGCAAGGGCCGCCAAGGTCTTGGTCATGCTGAGTGATGGCATTCTCCGGCCCGGATCACGCCCGCCGACCCAGCGACCGCCTTGCCAGATTCCGTAGCCATCGCCGCCGAGACGTTCTGCGGCGGCGGGATCGATGCCATTCCTGGCGACCCTGGAGGCGCACCCCGAAAGCAGCGCAACACATCCCGTGCGGGTTGCGAGCGTCAGCCATTGACGACGTTTCATGGTGGCATTCATAGCGCATGAACGCGGGATGGACAACCCGATTGCACGACTTTCAGCGCCGATCCTGCCGGGATCGTGTTCCTCCGCCTCTACGGGTCTTTTCGCGTTGCGGGCGGAATGAAGCGCGGTCAGTCTTTCAGCTCACGAACCCATACGTTTCGAAAGCGGACGGGGTTGCCGTGGTCCTGAAAGGAGATGGGAAGCTTGTCGGCGTGTGCCTTGTATTCGGAGGCGGCGTGGGGGCCCATCCATCCGGTGCCACCGCTGAGGACGGTGTGGTCTTGGACGAGCACGCCGTTGTGAAGCACGGTGAAGGTGGCCCGGCGGGTGACCTTGCCGGCTTCATCGAAGACCGGGCGGTGGAAGATGATGTCGTAGCTCTGCCACTCGCCGGGTTTGCGGCAGGCGTTGGCGAGGGGTTTTTTCCGGCCGTAAAGCGCTCCGGCCTGACCGTCGGCGTAGGTCGGGTTTTCGAAGTTGTCGAGCACTTGGACCTCGTAAATGGCCATGAGGAAAACGCCGCTGTTACCACGGCCCTGGCCATCGCCCTCTGCCTTGGCGGGGCTGGCCCACTCGACGTGAAGCTGGCAGGAGCCGAAACCCTGTTTGCTTTGGATGTAACCGGCCTTTTTGACCGATTCGAGCGCCCCATCCACCACTTTCCATGCGCTGGGACCGCCTTTGGTATCGGTCCAGTTTTCCTTGAGCGTCTTTTCACTGCCGTCGAAGAGCACGATGGCGTCGGAGGGGGCAGCCATGAATGCGGGTGGCTCGCCCGGGGTGACGATGGGTGGAAACGGCTGCTTGATGGGGTCGGTCTCGTGGACCTTGACGCCGTCGATGTACATATAGAGCACGTCCTTGCCGTCGGCGTCTTTTTTGGTTTCGGTGGTGATGACCGGCTTGCTGAAGTCTTCCTGGGCCTGGCTGGTGGAGGCGGTTGCCATGATAACGAGGGCGAGTGCGGAGCTTGTAAGCGATCGTGCGGAATATCGGGAAACGAGGGAGTTCATCGGATGGTGAAGTGGATGGGGAGGGGACTGGTACGTGCGGCGAGATTGCGCGGTAGTTACGGTCGCGACAAGGATTTCTTGCAGATGGAAAAGGGATGCATCCTGGATTCGGCTAGTTCGCGTCCAATGCGGATTGGATTCCCCGGATCTTGCCGGGGTCGATGAGGAGCAGGAGCTTGAACTGAGCGGGGTGGAGCTTGCGAAGCTGGGGGAGGATGGCGTTTTCTTCCGGGACGACTTGAATGGGCTCTCCAGCAGGTGGTGGAATGGGTCGTGGCAGAAGGTGATTCACCATGAAAAGGGTGGGTTCGGGCGGCATGATTTGGATGGGTCTGGTGAGAACGACCTCTTCGTATTCTTGCCCCGGAACTCCGGTGATCTTGATATCGATCGGTTTCCCGGCTTGAGTGGGATTTTGTTCGGAGGTCATTTCACAGAGTTTCCATGGCATGAAGGGGCCGTCGAAATCCTGGAAACGGATATTCGCGTCGATCAACCGGTGGATGGGATCGGAGCTGGTGACGATGAGCCACTGGCCGTTGACCTTGATCGGCTGCGGGCCGGCGGCGAGCGCTTCGATGAAATCCGCTTTGGCCCGGTCATAAAGTTCGCCGAGTTTCGTGGTGACTTGGGCGGATTGCTCGGGAGTGAGCGCCCACGCTTCGACCAGGGCGTCGTGATACCAACGGTCCTGAGCCTTCCGCTGGACGAGGTATTCCTCCTTGCTGGCCACGCGGATGCCGAGGTCGAGGCCGGCGGTTTGAAAATCGTCGATGATCCAGCCGATTTGCGAATCGGTGAGTCCCTGCACTTTCCGGGCTGCGTAATCGACAGCGGGCGGCGCAACCGGGGCGACGGGACGCACGGCACGGCGGGTCTTCGGCGGGGGCGGCGGCAGTTGATTCCTGGCAATGACTTCCCGAGCAACGGTGACCTGCGCCTGCCAGACGGCGGCCAAGGTGACGAGGAAGGCGAGCGCGAACCACGCGAGGGTGAGCTGGAGGTTCTTGTTCATCGGGCGGGAGTCAGACGGACGATTGATCGGTAAGCGGGATTTGGCGATGGGAAAGCCCGTAAGATTTACCGCAGAGTCGCGGAGAACGCAAAGGGACGCGGAGGATTCCTTCGACAAATGCTTCTCTGCGCTCCTTTGCGACCTTTGCGCCTCCGCAGTATATCTTCCTCCCGCAGACAGGCTTATCCGGCCACCCCGCGCCTTTGTTCTTGGCAGGCGGACAGAGCCGGCTTGAATGGTGGAACTTTGGCTACCGCGACTTCTAATTTGCCCTTCGAGCCTTGGATCTGGCTGATTCCGGCGTTTTTCATCGGTGCGTGCATCGGCTCATTCCTGAACGTGGTGATCTACCGGGTGCCGCTCAACATGTCGGTGAACGAGCCGAAGCGGTCGTTCTGCCCCCAGTGCAAAAAGCCGATCCCGATGTGGCTGAATCTTCCGCTGATCAGCTGGCTGTGGCTGCGGGGGAAATGTAAGGAGTGCCACGCGCCGATCGCATTCCGCTACTTCGGGGTGGAGCTACTGACGGCGGTGTTGTTCGTGGCAGTGGCGTGGGTTTTCCTGCCGCAGTCGGTGGGGGTGGTGGTTTTCCTGTGGGTGCTGATGGCGTTGCTGGTTTCCATCACGTTCATCGACGCGGAGCACCTGATCATCCCGACGACGCTGACTTGGGCGGGCTCGGTGGTGGGGCTGGGCGCGTGTGCGGTGTGGCCGCAGCTGCCGGTGCTGGCGGGTGAGGCGGGGAACTGGCTGGCTGGACTCAAGCAGGGTGGCATCGGCTGGGTGG
>JAIFNK010000329.1 GCA_020047775.1 Akkermansia sp.
ATTCCGCCACCGGAATCCCCCACGGAGAGATGACACTCATTGGCGATTCCCGGATTGTCGAAATCACAATGCAGCAACTCACCATAGCCCACCCCTCCGTCCATCGTTCCGGTCACGACGTTTTTCCCCCAGCGCTTCACATAGCTGGACGTCCCCCATTCCCAGCCTTTGGTCTCGCTGGTGACAATCACCGGGGTGCCGCGTTGGGCACCGCAGCCGAAGATGGCCGCCACAGCGCCCAGATCCGCCGCCCCGCTGGAGAGCGGCGCGTAAGTCGGAAACGGCTTGCCGTGCTCCACCTCCCAGATCCGCAGGTCGGTGGTCGGACTGTCGTGAATGGCGATGGTCACATAATTGTCGCCATGGAAATCCAGGACATCCCCCACGCTTCCGCCGAAATGTTCTGCCGTGATGAAAAAATGCGGGGCGATCGGCACGCCCAGGAAACCCACGAATTTCCCCTCATACTGCCAACCGGAGTTGTTGCCCGGAGTGCTGGTGTTGTGTGCCGGATCCGAAGTCTCCACGAAAACCACCGCCCCGGAACGACACGCCATCCCCATGACTAACAACACCATGGATCGTCCCACGCTCATTCCCAGAAGTTTACGCACCTATTCTCTGACAGTCAAATCCTCAAATCGCCGCCAGCACCTCGCCGAACACCGTGAGCGTGTCGTCCAAATCCGCCTCGGTGTGAGCGAGCGAGATGAAGCCGGTTTCATACGGCGAAGGTGCCAGGTAGATCCCCTTGTCGAGGCAGCCCCAGAAGAACTTCCGGAAAAACTCCAAGTCTTGTTTCATCACGTCGTCCACGTTGACGATTTCCCGGTCGGTGAAAAAGAGACAGAACATGGATCCGACCCGGTTGAAACGATGGGGAACGCCCTTTTCCGCCAGCAACGCTCGCAGCCCCGCCTCGAAGTGCGCGCCGAGCGAGTCGAGCCGGGCGAAGCCGGATCGCCCGTCAAGTTCCCGGAGCTGCGCCAGCCCGGCCGCCATCGCCAACGGGTTGCCACTGAGTGTTCCCGCCTGGTACACCGGGCCGATGGGGGCCAGCAAGTCCATCACCTCGGAGCGCCCGCCGAAGGCACCCACCGGCAGCCCGCCACCGATGACTTTGCCGAAACAACTCAGATCCGGCGTCAGGTTTTCCAGTCCCTGCACCCCAGCCTTGCCAAGCCGGAAGCCGGTCATCACTTCGTCAAATATCAGCAGCGCGCCGTATTTCCTGGTGATTGAGGAAAGTAGATCGAGAAAGCCGGGCTTTGGGAAAACCAAGCCTGCGTTCGCCGGATAAGACTCCACGATGATCGCCGCGATTTCCTCACCACGGGCAGCGAAGAGCGCCTCCAGCGCCTCCGGATCATTGTAGGAAAGCACGATGGTCTTCTCCGCGAACGCCTTCGGCACTCCGGCAGAATCCGGTTCGCCGTGTGTCAGCGCCCCGGAACCGGCAGCGACGAGCAGCGAATCACTATGCCCGTGATAACACCCGTCGAACTTCACAGTATAATCCCGCTTGGTGAATCCACGTGCCAGCCGGATCGCGGACATGGTCGCCTCCGTCCCGGAATTGCACATCCGCACCTTCTCCACCGACGGCACCCAGTCACAGATCACCCGGGCCATTTCCACCTCGAACATGTTGGGAATTCCAAAGGAAATCCCGCTCTTGGCGACCTCATGGATCGTGTTGGTGATGACCACCGGCGCGTGACCGAGAATGTTCGGCCCCCAAGAACCGATGTAGTCGATGTAGTGCTTTCCATCGATATCCTCGATCCGGCTGCCCTTCGCCCGGCGCACGAAAAACGGCTCGCCGCCGACGTTGCGGAACGCCCGGACGGGCGAGTTCACCCCACCGGGAATGACTTCCTTGGCGACAGCGAACATTTTACGGGAGAGCGGGCCTTGCAGATTCATGGGCGCAGCATGAATCAGGATTCCCAAACGTCCAATCGCGAAGCACCCACAATCACTGAATAATCCGCAGCTCGTTCGCGTCCGAGCAAAATGGAGATTCCGTTTTTGAAACCATCCGCTATTTTCCCATCCATGAAGCTGGAAATCTTCGCCATCGCCGTCGCATTGCTCGTTTCTCCAGTCGGGGCCCAGATCAAGCGTCCGGAACGGAAATCGCTGCTCGATTCCGACCCCACCGTGGTTTACCTCGACCAGACCATCCCGAAGCCGATCGAGCTCAAAGTCATCAAGGAAGCTCCGGTATTTTCCGACAAGGAGGGCCGCCAACGCCTCGGCACCCTCAAGGCGGACCAAACCGTCCGCCTCGAAGCCATCACCGAAAAGATTTACCGCGTCCGCGGCCAAGGCACCCGCGACGGCATCGCCGGCTGGGTGGCACCTTGGGCGTTTTCCTCCTCCGACCCACAATTCGTCGCCAATCTCAAACAGCTCTACGAACGCCAGATCCAAGTCCAGAATCTCATCGCCGCCAACCAGATCGCCGTCGGCATGACACTCGACGAAGTTGCACTTTCAAAAGGCAAACCGACCAAAACCTCCCTCCGCAAAACCGCGACCGGCCAGTCCGGCAGCTGGGAGTTCATCGAATACGACGATGTCAAAAACTACGTCACCGAGATCGACGCCTACGGCAACGCCTACCGTCGCCTTGCCAGCGTCACCCGCGTGGAAAAGGGAAAAACCGTCGTGGAGTTCGAGAATGACATCGTTAGCGCGATCGTGGAAAGCGAGGACAATCAGGGCACCAACGTACGGATCATCGTGCCACCGCTGATCTTCCGTTGGTAAGGAAAAGTCCCGGGTTCGACATTCACGATTCCGCCCCTCGCCGGGACATACCCGGGCATTGCGCCCATTCCGCGCCCCGTCACACAACCGATGCGGGAAATGACCGCAGCGAAACAGGAGAGCCCGAGCCGACGGCCCTCACCACTCCACAGGGCAAAATCCCAAGCCTCCACAAATATTGGGCGGCTTCAATTTGCAAGCTAACGGTAAATCAAAATCGTGTCTGCCGAAAAGCCTCCCGACTAACTCCGAACAGATTATTGATGCGGCCGCATCAATAATCTGTTCGGGTGATGACGAGAGTCACTTAACGTTCCACACCCGCTGCAGCGCGGATTCTGGTGCTCAGGATGATTTCCGCATCAGGGCTTCGATCTCCTCCGCTTCGATCGGGATCTTGCCCATCAGGTCGAAATTCGTGTCCTTGCCGATGACGAAGTCGTTCTCCAACCGCACACCCATCGCTTCCTCGCGGATGTAAATCCCCGGCTCGATCGTGAAGACCATACCCTCCGCGAACGGCTCGTGCGGCGGGGCGACATCGTGCACGTCGAGTCCGAGATGGTGGGAAGTCCCGTGCATGAAATACTTCTTCACCAGCGCCTTGTCCGGCCCCTGCTCGCGGGCCTCCTTGGCCGTGAACAAGCCCAAGCCGACAAGCTCGCGCTCCATCAGCTCGATGACTTGTTTCTGATATTCCATCAGCGTGTTCCCGGGCCGCAGGATTTCGTTCGCCCCGCGGAAGACCCGAAGAACCGAGTCGTAAACGTCGCGTTGCCGCTTCGTGAACTTGCCATTCACAGGCACCGTGCGCGTGAGGTCGGATGCCCAGCCCGCGTATTCCGCGGCGACATCCATCAGAACCATGTCCCCGTCCTGGCAGATCTTGTCGTTCTCCACGTAGTGCAACACGCATGCGTTTTTCCCCGTGCCGATGATCGGACTGTAGGCAAATCCGCGCGAACCGCGGCGCACGAATTCATGCAGCAGCTCGGCCTCGATTTCCCACTCGCCGACGCCGGGCTTGATAAATTCTAACACCCGCCGGAATCCGGCCTCCGTGATATCGCAGGCGTGCTGGAGCATCTTGAGCTCCTCGGGGGCCTTACTCATCCGCAGCCGATGGAGGCAAGGTGCGAGACGCTCGTAGCGGTGCAGCGGATACCGGGCCTGGCACTCCTTGATGAACCGGGCGTTGCGGGTCTCCACGACCACGCTGGCACGCAGGTGCTCGTTCGTCGCCAGATAGATATGATCCATCTGGGGAACCATCCGGTGGAGAAATCCGTCGAAAGTATGCGACCACTCGACCCGCTCGATCCCGGTCGCCTCGCGAGCCTGCTCCTTGGTCAGTTTTTCCCCCTCCCAGACGGCGATGTGCTCGCTGGTTTCCTTCACAAACAGGATTTCCCGCTCCTTCGGATCCACTGCATCCGGCATGAGAACGAGCGTGGTTTCCTCCTGGTCCACGCCGGTCAGGTAGAAGAGATCGCTGTTCTGCTTGAAAGACATCGTCCCATCCGCGTTGGTCGGGTAAATGTCGTTGGCATGGAGGATGACCATGCTTTTCGGCTTGAGCAACTTGCGGAGGTTCTCGCGGTTGCGGACAAAAAACTGCGGGGAAATGGACTCGTATCTCACGCCGCGACTTCACGGCATCCACCGCCGCATGGCAAACCCGGATTTTCAGGAAATCACCCCGCCTCGTTCCCACACGACAGAACCTGCACCGGAAGCTCTGCCAACGCTCACCGCCAAGGAAATGCTCATCCACGACCAAGGCCTCGTCACCGTGCTCCGCCAGATCCACGCCGAGCTCGATGCCGCCGTGTTGGAAGCGTATGGGTGGAGCGATTTGTCCGAGCGTGACACAGGCATTCCTGCCTGTTCTTCCGCACCCGGCGCGTCCCCCGAAGAAGCAGGCAGGAATGCCTACATCACATCGCCGGAAGAATCCGAGATCTCGTTCGACGAGCTTTTCAAAGAATGCCGGAAGCTGGACAAACAGATCGAGGGGCTCGCGGATCGCCTTTCGATTGTTGCCAGCGCATTCGACTCGATTGGAGACGTCAAGTCCCACCCGGAGAGCTCGGCCAAAAGGCGTTTTGCCGAGCTTCGCGATCATGCGGACATGTGCCTGGCGCAAGCGGCCCGGCATTTGATGACGCTTGTCCGGATCCGTGCGGAAACCAGCCACTCGGCGGATCTGATGGTCGAAGTTATCTCAATGGCCCGGGGCGATGGCGATGAATGCCTGCGCCTTATCCGGTTTTTTCACGAACGGACCGGCGATGATAAATGTAGGCGATCTTTTCCCGTGAAGTGGCGAAATGGAGGATGGAACAAAATGGAACGGGGCAAGCGCCTGTGGGTAGTCCGGCAAGTTCCATTCCGCACTAGCCAAAGGGAGTTCGGAGGATGCGAGTGATAACGAGCCTGACTTCGTGCTGGCGCGGGGGCTGCATGCCGTAGGGGACTGTGACTGCGTCGGGTAATGCTGCCGAGGGTATTCCCCGAGGGAACATCCAGGGAGGGAGGGACCCGGCTTTGCCGGGAGGGTCCTGGACTGGATGCAGCATTACACCGCGCACGTCACATGGCCCCGCAGGCTAGCAGAACGCGTGACAGCACGCAGCGGGATGGATAAAGGGTGCGGAGCGACGATCTTCCGAGAGGGTGTTTTTTCTAGTGGAGCGATGGTGAGGAGGTTTATCGCAAAAAGCCTGTCATGCCGCCATCAACCAAAAAGCTTGCGCCACCCCTTGGGGCGATGCTTTTCACTCCAGCTCTTCCAAAAATCCATATCAACTGGCATTTGTTCCAATTCAGCAGCATCCAAATTTGGAGGAATCTTAAAATGAAAACTTGCTGCATTTTCTACAAACTCCTTTGGTAGCTTGACAAAAAAACGCTCCACATAATTTGGCAAACCTTCCGGCCATTTATACACGCCATCAGTGAGTTCAGCATTCCCCATAAGCGCATCAGGGATCGATCTATCCATCCGGCAATGAGCGTAGCCCAACATTTCATTCACTCTTACTCCGGAGCGGAGATAACGCACAAGTTTCTCCCTGCGACCACTTTCCCACATTGGATCAACTAGATGGCGCGGATGAATCCATGGCGTGTTTTCGCCTTGCTCCTCCCAATAGCCAATTAGTCGCAAAGAATCAGATTCATTGTCCATAACGCAATCGCCAAAATAGTTCTCGGAAACCGCTCATTGGGCGGAAGGTTGAAAAGCCCTGTCCCATAGGAAGCAAGCCGCTTCCCGACGTGGCCTGAGGAATTCTAACTTTTTATCGTTAAAAAAACTAATAGGCTCAGCAAGATCACGAGAGCTTCGTTGACTGCGAACTTCTTAAAATGCCTTTCCTTTCCAATGAGATTTCTCGTGACCAAGATAAACTGGGCAACAACAAAAACCCCAAGCACCCCGAGTTGAGAGCGAAGTCCTAAACCAAAAATTCCCAATCCGAGAATGGCGATTGCGAGTAGATGTAAATCAATGAGTCTCATAATTTATTCCTTAGTAGTGCTTTGATACAACCAATACCCTGCGCCTGCACTTATCGGCAGATCGATGCCCAATCGCCGTCCCCAAAGTCGGGCAGCCGCCCAAGACGAGGACTGACCAGCATGCGGAGCAAGATATGCGTTTTGAATGATGAGCGAATTTCCTCTCACTGCACTCGTTGCGGGATCAAAGACAATATCACCGAAACCTGCCTTTTGCTGGCCTAACGCCCGTTTAAATCCCGAGTATAAACCTTCAACAGGGTGTGGTCTGAACAAAGTAGCTGCCTGACCTTCGAAAATTACCGTTCCAGCGTCTCGAAATGGTGGATCTGCCATTGTTTGCCAACGAGGCGCATTCGGACGCCTCATGCCATAAACGGCCCCCTCGGTTTGGCCCCAAACTCGTCCAGATGACACGACCTTTGAGAAGTCGTCCGTCACATTGTAGATTGTTCCTCCCCCCGCTCCCCCTCCCGTCATACCAAAGGCGACTCGTCCGGTTCCAATAAACTCCCCGGCGATACTGAGGGTTGACCAAATCGCGACTTCTTTGCCGAACTCCAACGAGGCCGCGCCATACTGGCCGTTGACAGCATGGCGGGCGATGGTGCCGCCGGGGCTGAACTGGATGATCCTACGGCTCCATTCGTCGCCCTGGAATTCCGGATTGTTGTCATCGTAATAGCCGGGATCGCCCGCCGGATCGATGGAGCCGGAGTCCCTTCCAGACACCCATTCATGGAACGAAGATTGCCGGAAGATTCGGGTGAGTCCGGCGTTGGCGACGTTGATCTGTGCATTGGCTCCATCCACCGATGTTGCCAGCGCGAAGCCGTTAGTTTGATGGCTGCTGTCGCGAAGGTTGGCAACCGCCTCCATCAATTTGGGATCGACTTTCTTGTCGGTAGCCTGAGCGGCGGCAAAAAGCTTCATCCATTTGCCGAAGTCATCCTCGATACCCGCTGCCCTCATTGCATGTTCATAGTGCGCCCATCCCGCTTGCGCGGCCGCACTGGAGATTTGATTCTCATACATCGGCACGCTCTCAAGGCCGAGGCGGTCAACGTTATTCACCGGATCGTTGTGGCAATACGAATACAGGTTCAAACTCTCGCTTTCTCCCAGCGGTTCGCGGGAGAGGAACTGACAGGTAACAGGATCATAAAAGCGTTCGCCGAAATTGCATAACCCGGTTTCAATATCATAATATTTGGTCGCGAAACGGAAGGGGCAACTTTGGGCGTTGGGGCCTCTGGCGTATAGTAACTCACCAAAGGGACCGTAACCAAATTCTGCCTTGAGGTTGCCGCTGCTGTCTGCCAGTGCCACTACATTTCCCGAGCCGTCGTACAGCGGATAGAGGTCGGTGGTGACGTTGCCTCTAGTTTCCTGGATGAGGAGCAAGCCACCCGCGCCTCCGGCTCCGCCGTGGGTTCCGCTGATGTCCGGTCCCC
>JAIFNK010000199.1 GCA_020047775.1 Akkermansia sp.
AACCTGCTCATCGACCAATGGCTCGCCCAACAGGGACGCCGGCCCGAGGCGTTCGATCCGGTGGAGCGCCTGTGTTACCTCGGCAGCCGCGCGATGGGAGCCTTGGAATTCCGCCCCACCCTGATGCCGGATTTCCCGCCTGAAACGCTGCATCTGGAAGCACTGGTCCAACTCGCCAATGACGCACTCGCCTCTCGCGAAAGCTTACATGCCAATTTTTCCCAACCGCCGGAAGCGCTCGCGACCATCCTCCGTGTCGGCACCTCCGCCGGTGGCGCGCGGGCCAAGGCGGTGATCGCCTGGAATCCGCAGACCGGCGAGATCCGCTCGGGGCAGGTCTCGGCGGGCCAGAATTTCGAGCCGTGGCTGTTGAAATTCGACGGGGTGTCCGCCAACCGCGACAAGGAACTCCACGACCCGCTCGGCTACGGCCGCATCGAATTCGCCTATCACTTGATGGCCCGCGCCGCCGGGATCACGATGAGCGATTGCCGGCTGCTGGAGGAAAACGGCCGCGCCCATTTCATGACCCGCCGCTTCGACCGCGGGCCGGCCGGGGAGAAATTCCACATGCAGAGCCTGTGCGCGATGGGCCACTTCGACTTCAACCAGGCCGGCGCTTATTCCTACGAGCAGGCGTTCCAAACCGCCCGCCGCCTGCAACTGCCGCAGCCGGATCTGACGGAACTCTATCGACGCGCGCTGTTCAACATCCTCGCCCGCAACCAGGACGACCACACCAAGAACATCGCCTTCCTGATGGACCGTCGCGGCGGGTGGCGGCTGGCTCCGGCTTACGATTTGATTTACGCCTACAACCCGGACGGCGCGTGGACCCACCGCCACCAGATGACGCTCGCCGGGAAGCGGGAAAATTTCACCACCGCCGATCTGCTGGATGCGGCAAGCGCTGGGGACTTGAAGCCGACCAAGGCGAAAACCATCCTGAAACAAGTGCATGCCGCGGTCAGCGGGTGGGGCACCCAGGCCGCGACGGCCGGCGTTTCCGCCGACTGGATCCAAGAAATCCGGAACAATCTCCGGCTGGACCTTCGACTTTGAACGACAGCCCCAGCGGACGGGCCGGCCTATTTCAAACGAAACGCGCAAGACAAACTTTCGATAATGGCATAATTTTTGCTTCGCTTTTTGATCGGGCGTCGTAGGGTCGCGCTGGCAACCAGCTTGCCGGCAATGGCAGACGTCTTCCTCCATCAATCGCTTTCGCAACAGCAGACGCTTGCGCCTCAGATGCGCAAGAGCTTGGAGATCTTGCAGGCGGGAACTTTGGAGCTCTCCCAGCTCGTGCAGCAGGCCTTGGAAACCAATCCCGTATTGGAAGACCTCACGGAAAGCATTTCCCTCGATGAGGAAGGACCGGATCCCGAGGAGGCGGACTCGCTGGATCACATGAACCAAACCGACGACGATTGGCGCGACCGCACGATTCTCGAGGGCAAGAGTTCACCCTGGACCAGCGAAGACGAGGAACGCCGCCAGCGGATTTATGACTCGATCGTTGCGCCCGAGACTCTCCAACAACACCTGCAGCACCAGCTCGACCTCTCCATGGTGGATCCTGAGATCCGCGAGGCGGCGCAGGCGATTCTGGGCAACCTCGATGACCGCGGATTCCTCGATCTCCCTGTAAAAACCCTTGGAGTCCGCATGGGATTCAAGACCAAGGATGTGGACGAGGCGCTGAAGCTGGTGCAGTCCTTTGATCCTGCAGGCATTGGAGCTTCCGGGATCCCCGAGTCGCTCTTGCTGCAGTTGGAGCGCACGACCGGCAAGGAGACCATCGAATACAAGATTGTCCGGGATCACTTGGAAGACCTCGCCCGCAAGCGCCATCCGCAGATCGCGCGGGCGCTGGGGACCAATGTCGAGCGCATCGCCGAAGCGGCCTCACGCATCGGACGCCTCACTCCCAACCCCGGTGGTGAATTCGATCCGACTGGAAATCCCTACATCCTGCCCGACGTCGTCATCGAGCGCGATGACGACAGGCACTGGTATGCCCGCCTCACCGGCGAACATCTTCCGAACCTGCGGATCAACGATTTCTACAAGGACATGATCGGGAAAAGCGGCACGGACGCGACGGCCCGGCAGTTTCTCCGGGACCAGATCCGTGACGGCCGCAGCCTGATCCACGCGATTTCCCTCCGCCAAGAGACGATTCTCGCCATCGCCCACAAACTCATCGAGCACCAGCCCGCGTTTCTATCGAAAGGTCACCGCCACCTGCGCCCGCTGACCATGAACGACATCGCGGACGAACTCAGCCTGCACGCGACCACCATTTCGCGGGCAGTCGCCGGGAAATACGTGCTCACGCCACACGGACTGATGGAAATGCGCGCGTTCTTCGCCACCGGCTATCAGACCAGCGACGGCACGGAGGTTTCCAACGCCGGTGTCCGCGAGGCCATCCAACAGCTCGTCACCGCCGAAGACCGGGCCAAGCCGCTCTCCGACGAATTCCTGATGAAGGCACTCGACAAACAAGGCATCAAAGTCGCCCGTCGCACCGTCGCGAAGTATCGCGAACAACTGGGCATCCTTCCCTCACACTTGAGGAAGACGTTCTAATGGATTACTCGGGCTTGCGGAACCGGTAGTGGGAAACGATCCACTCGTCCCCGTTACGGTATCCCCACAGTTCCGCGCAGGCCATGAAGAACACCCGCCAATAGACCCACCAACGGGTCTGTTGGTCTTCTCCATAGGTCTCGCGGATCAACGGCATCAGCTCGTCGCGCGCGGCGTCCATCCGCGTCAGCCATGCCTCGGAGGTTTTCTGATAGTGCGTGCCGCTGACGTGCCAGTGGCCTTCGATCCTGAGCTGGTCCTGGAAATACAGCAAAAGGTCATCGGAAGGCATCTGCCCGCCGGTGAAGAAATATTTCGCCATCCAATCGTCCTCGCTCTCCACTTCGTAGTGATAGGCATACTCGCGGTGGGTGAAGATATGCACAAACAACGCGCCGCCCGGTTTCAGCCAGCGGGAAATCCGCTGCATGAGCAGTTCATAGTTTTTCATGTGCTCGAACATTTCCACCGAGACGACCCGGTCGAACACACCATCACCCTCGCCCTCGTAAACGATCATGTTGGCCGTCCGCACCTCGACATTGCTCAAGCCGCGCGCCGCAAGTTGTGCCTCGATGTGGATTTTCTGGGTCCGCGAGTTCGAAACCGCGGTGATGCGCGCGTTCGGATAGTGGGCGGCCATCCACAGAGTGAGGGAGCCCCAGCCGCAGCCCAGTTCGAGTATGCGGTGGCCGTCTTCCAAGCCGGCGCGCTCACAGGTGAGCGCGAGCATCCGCGCTTCGGATTGGTCGATGTCGATGACACCCTCATCCCAGTAGCCCGAGCTGTATTTCATGTGCTTGCCGAGCACCCGCTCGAAGAAACGGGTAGGAAGCTCGTAGTGCTGCTCGTTCGCCTCGTCCGTCGCGATTGCGATCGGGCTGGCCCGCAGTTCGCGGACATGCTGCATGACTTTTTCCTGCCGGAGTTCGCAGTCGAGCTTCTCAAACGGGGCGAGTGTTCCCGCCAGACGGTGGCGGATTCCGATGCGGATCAACGCGTCAGGAATGATTCCTTTGGCAAGCAGGTCGTTGGTGTGGATCATGATATGGTTGGTTGAAATTCAAAAGACTCACCGTTTCGGTGGCCAGGGAATGAAGGGACTGGTAGTCTCCTGATAGCGACGGTAAGCATCGCCCTTGCGCAAGACTGCCGCCGCTTCGGTCGGAGGGATTCCCGTCACCCGCAGCAGCAGAAAGATGATCATCGCCGGGGCGTAGCCCGTCGCCCAGCCCCACTCCGAGCCACAGGCATAAACATAGAATCCGATCCAGATGATTGCCTCGAAAAAGTAGTTCGGATGTCGCGAGTAGCGCCACAACCCTTCCTGGCACACCGCCTTCGAATCCGGTTTCCCTGCTTTGAATCGCGACATCTGCCGGTCCGCGAGTCCCTCGCCGAAAATCCCTATCAGCGTCACGGCCAGGCCCGCCGACTCCCAGATACTCCAGCCATCGTCCGGGTCCGCCGCGATCAACAGGAAGGGCAGCGCCAGCAAGACCACCGAGATGGCCTGCGCCTGGAAAAACCAAAAGAACGCCGATGCCACCCGGCCCGTCCACACCTCGCGCAGCCGGGTATATCTGGCGTCTTCTTCCGGATGCGCCCGGCGGATTCTCCGCTCCAAGTGCCAGCCCAGCCTCAAGCTCCACATCGCCACCAAGACGCCTGCCACCCAATGTTTCATACTGCCGGTGCCACTGACAATCAGCCAGAAACTGCCTGTCAGGCCGATCCCAAACGCCCACACCGCATCCACCAGCGAATAGTTATCGCACCGCCGCGCCCACATCCATGCCGCGCAAAAAACCAGCAGCATCCCCAACAGGCCGAGGCCGAATGCCATGCCGCCAGTCACGCGTCCACCTCCTTGCGTCGTTTCAGGGAAACCTCCAGTTGTCGCAAAACCGGCACGATCGCCAGCTTGATCAGCAGCGCCGCCACCGGCGCGATCAGCAGCCAGGCACAGACTCCATGCCACGCGGACATCCCGAACTCGCGCCCGAATTGCAGCGGGTCGTCTTTGAATTTGCCAAGCAATTGCGGGATCGAAAACGACAGCCGCGGCGCGCCATACAAACGTTCTCCCAGGCGGATGAATACCAGGATCAACACCAGATGCAGCGGATAGACCAGATTGCTGAAAACATGCAGCACCGGCTGGTTCAGCCGCAACAGCCAACCCGCCACAAAACAAACGAGCGTCGTCGTGCCCATGATCGGGAAAACCCCAAGAACAATCCCTAGCGAAATCGCCCATGCGATGCGCTCAGGCGAGATCCCCACCATCAGCTGGGCCACCACCGGAGCCACCAACCTGCGCCGCCACCAGCTCTGTTTGGGAGCCTCAATCAACGTCATCCCCTGCCCTCCTCAAAGCGGTGATGCAAACTCAGGTTGTTGGGCCGGGTGTAAACCGCCTGCACCACGGAAATGTTCCGCGTCGCGAAAGCCGCCTCGCAGTATTTCAGATAGTAGTTCCACGACCGCGCGAACGGCTCGTCAAACCCAAGCGACCTCACCTCATCCCGAACCGCGTTGAACCGGTCATACCAGGTCGAGAGAGTCCGCGCGTAGTCGGCCCCCAGATCCTCGAGATCGTGCATGAAGAGATCGCCGGTTTGTAACAGCACGTCGTTGATCCGCCCCACACTGAGCAGCAGCGAACCGGGGAAGATATGTTTTTGAATCCAATCCACGTTCTTTTTCAAGCTGCGGTAACTGCAATCCGGCACCGTGATCATCTGCACTCCCAGCAATCCATCCGGCGTCAATACTTCCGCGCATTTTGCGAAGAACGATTGATGATACTTGTCGCCGACCGCCTCCAACATTTCGATGGAAGCGATCTTGTCGAAACGACCGGTGATGTGGCGGTAGTCCTGAATGCGGATTTCCACCTGGTCTGTCAGACCTTCGTCGGCGACGCGCTTGCGGGCATAGGCGGCTTGCGCTTCGGAGATCGTCACGCCGGTGATTTTACAACCATAGTTCTTCGCCGCATGCACCGCGAAGCCACCCCAGCCGCAGCCGATTTCCAGAACGTGGTCGGTCGGCTTGAGTTTGAGCTTCCGGCAGAGGGTGTCGTATTTCCCGCGCTGGGCGTCTTCGAGCGATTGCCCGGCGCTCTCGAAGCGGGCGCTCGAATAAGTCATACTCGGATCCAGCCACAAACCATAAAACTCATTCCCCAAGTCATAGTGTTCGGAAATATTCCGGCGGCTCGTCTCCACCGAGTTCTCACGGCGCAGGTGGCGGAACCAATTGACGATTCTCAACAGGTTCACGCCGGCAAGGTCCGCCGATGAATTGTTAGCGCCTTGCAGCGCGTTGACATTATAGATGAACCAGGAAATCACCGCCGCGATGTCGGGCGTGTCCCAGAGTCCGTCGGTGTAGGCCTCGCCCATTCCGATATTGCCATAGAAAGCGCAGCGTTTGAAGAACCGGGCTTCGTCCCGCAGGATCACCCGCGCGGTGACAGGCGCGCCCGGCTTGCCGAAGTGACGGACGCGGCCGTCGGAATATTCCATCCGCAGTCCGCCCAGCGGCATTTTCTCCAGCAAGCGAACCACCATCCGCTCGGCAAATCCCTGCGTCGCATGACTCACCGCCTCGGCGGGCACCCGTTCGGAATCGATTTCAATTGAAGTGTTCATGGTGTCTTGTGTTTCAAACTGGAATGGGGCCGCATCACGTTCTGCTGTGCTTCGAGGTGCTCGCTCTTCCGCAAAAACGGCACGCGGCGGACCCATAAAATGAGCGCGTGCCAGTGAATCAACCCGATGATGCGGAGCGACAACAGCGGATACTTGAAAGCATACCACACGAGTCGCGCCGAGGAAAGCTCCCGTTGCTCGCCACGGATGGAACTGAGCAGCACCCGCTCGTCGGCCCCGTAGGTATCGATGTTCACCCGCCATTTTTCCGCCGGAACACCGAGCGTGAAATCAAACTCCATCCCGGGATCGGAAAACGGCGAGACATAAAAATCCTTGGCCACCCTGCGATGCCACAGTCCGTCGGCGCCAGTGGATTGAATGACATACAACTTCATTTCCCGGAAGGTATTCACCACTTCCGCCACCACGGCGAGCGGCTTGCCCTCCTTGGAGTCGATATAAAAAAACGAAACCGGATTGAATCCATAACCGAGCACCCGCGGGAAAGTCACCAACTGGATCCGGGCGTCATCCGGGCAATCAATCCCCTGCCCCGCCAACCACGCGATGAGATTTCCCCGGATTCCACCCGGGTGCCCGAGATCGACATGGTCGCGGTCGTCGATCGAAAACAAGTTGAACCGGTTATGGCTGAAGCCGAACAAACGAAGTGCGGGAAGCTCGTCGAGATCCACGCTGAACATGAACACCCGATAGTCGAAGGCGTGCCTCTTCGGCTTCAACCGGCAATGCGCCACCGAGCATTCGTAGAGCGAGTTCATGGCCACGGGTCCTTTCCGAGAATTTCCGCGCACACGTTCACCGCCGACCACAGTCCGTCCTCGTGGAAGCCATAACGCTGCCATGCGCCGCAGAAATAACGTCCGGTTTCGCGTCCCGCCTCATGCAGCGCGGGCAGGCGTTCCTGCGCGGCGACGGCTGCCAGATCAAACAAAGGATGCTCATACGCCAGCCTCCGCTTGATGGAACCTGCGGCGGGCGACGACGGCGGATTGATGGAAACGAAGTATTGCTCCTTGTCCGAGACACCTTGCAGTTCGTTCATCCAGTAGTGCGTCGAGTAGCGATTCCCGCCGTCAGTACTGCGGTCGATCCGATAGTTCCACGCCGCCCAGCAGCGGCGCGTCCGCGGCATGAATTGCGGGTCGGTGTGGAGAACGGCTTCATTCGCCTGATAGTGAAACTTGCCCAACAGATCCATCTCCAGGGCTGACGGATCGCCAAGCATCCGAAGCGCCTGGTCGCCATGCGCGGCGACCACCACGCGATCAAAATCACGCGATGTCCCGTCTTCCAGCACCAGCGCGGAACCGGTGATGGTTCTCACAGGCGCACCCCGATGGATATTCCGCTCGAATGGCTGGATCAATTTCTCGACATAGCGCCGCGAGCCACCGGACACCGTGCGCCAAGGATGCTGCGTGTCCAAGCCGAGGAACCCGTGATTGT
>JAIFNK010000227.1 GCA_020047775.1 Akkermansia sp.
GACATCTTTGTTGGCCATGTGTTTGAAAGGTTGGGGCGCGAAGCGAAGCAGGCGCGGCGGCGGGCGGCAAGGCGGGATTGCAATGCCGTAAATCGTCGTTCCGGCTTGCCAGTGCCGGGCTTGGCACGTTGGTTCGTCCGGCGATGGCGAAATCCCTGATGCGATCCGTGACAACCCCGAGTCGGCTCGATGGCCTGCCCCCCGTGGAGGCGGCCGGGCACTTGCGGCATCTCGATGGCTTGGTTTTCTTCGACACCTCGGGAAATTTCCCATCAGGCGCCTGTCAGCCGGTCTCCGTGATCGCTGCCAGCCCGACTCAGATTCTCCGGGGAAATATCCATACCACCAGCGATCTCGAACTCCTCCGCGCCGCCCTCGCCGCCGGTCCGAAACTCGCCGGCGACCATGGCTTTCCCGTCGGCGGGCTTTGCGGGTGGGTCGATTACGAGGGGGATTTCGTCTTCGGCGACTATCCGGAAATGCTCGTTTACAGCCACCACGACCACACCTGGTGGGAAACCGGCCAGCTCTCCACCCAGCTCCGCGACACCCGCAGCTCCGCGGAAATTTCTCCGTTCACTCCGCTCGCGCCGCGTGAAAAATTCACCTCAGGCGTCGTCCGCATCAAGGAATGGATCGCCGCCGGCCACATCTATCAGGCAAATCTCTCGCAAGCCTTCACCGCCACCGTCACCGGCGATCTCTTCGGCCTCTACGAAACCCTGCGCGACGCCTCGCCCGCGCCGATGGCCGCCTACCTCAAGCTCGACGGCCGCGAAATCCTCAGCTCCTCGCCCGAGACGTTCCTGAAAATTTCCGGCCGCGGCATCGAGACCCGCCCCATCAAAGGCACCCGCCCGCGCTTCGCCGACCCCGACGAGGACCGCCGCTCCGCCTACGAACTCCAGACCTCCGCCAAGGAAATTGCAGAGCTCGTGATGATCACCGACCTGCTGCGCAACGACATCGGCCAGGTGTGCGAATTCGGCAGCGTTGAAGTCACCGAAATGCTCCAGCTCGAAACCCTCGCCCAAGTCCACCACCTCGTCTCCACCGTCACCGGCACCCTCCGCCCAGAAATCGACGCGCTGGGTGCCCTCGCCGCCTGTTTTCCCGGCGGCAGCATCACCGGCGCGCCGAAAAAACGCGCCATGGAAATCATCCGCGAGCTCGAACAAGCCCCGCGCGGCATCTATTGCGGTGCCATCGGCTGGCTCGGCTACAATGGCGAGAGCTCGCTCAGCATCGCCATTCGCACGCTAGTCCGCAGTGGCGACCGCCTCGTCTACCAAGTCGGAGCCGGCATCGTCGCCGACTCCGACCCGGACAAGGAGTATGAGGAAACCCTCCACAAAGCCGCAGGAATCCGCCTCGCCATCGAGCGCTGGCAATCATGACTCCAGCAACGCCCTTCCGCCGGTTTTTCAGAGCTTCCTATTTCAACAACCTGAGCTAATCTGAATCCAATGAAACAAGTCAACGTCATCAACATCGACGATCCCGCTGGTAAAACCGTCGGTCGCCGCCGTCGTCCGATCAACCCGCTCGCGACAGCCGATGGTCTTCAGGAATTCATCAACGAGCAATTCAAGGAAAGCGGGCATCGCCTCACACCCAGGGGAGTTTTCCGTTTTCATTCCCACGAGGAGGCAGACGCATGGATGAGGAATTCGATACGACCGAAGAAGGGCTAACTTCGCGCGCCCCGCGACAGAAGGATCTAGCCGGGCTCGCCAGGGAGTTGAATCGGTTGGGGGCCGATTACATCGTCGTCGGTGGCTTCGCGATCATCATCTCCGGTTACGCAAGATCCACCATGGACCTCGATCTCATCGTAGCCACCGATCCCGAAAACGAGGCCAAGGTCTATAAAGCCCTCGAATCCCTCCCCGACAAAGCCGTGCTCGAGCTCGAACCCGGCGAGATCGCGAAATACACCGTCGTCCGTGTCGGCGATGAAATCTGCGTGGACCTCATGGCCTCCGCCAGCGGCATCGCTTACGAGGAAGCCTCGCAAGACCAGATCATCCGCATGGTCGATGGCGTCCCGATCCCCTTCGCCTCCCCCCGCCTGCTCTATCGGATGAAGGAAAAGACCCACCGCGAAAAAGACCGCGCCGACCTCCAGTTCCTCCGCGAGAACTACGCCGAGGAGATTTTCGGGAAAAGTGATCCAGCGTAGGTTCCGCCGGAAATCCAAGGCTCGGAACGCTCCATTTTCTGGACCCCATCGGCAAGGCGGCGAAATGGCTCCGATCAAGCCCGCCCTCCGAAGTTATAGCCCATATCGGGTTACCTAACCGCACTTCGCGTTTTTCTTTCAGAGTGAATCCTTTGCCTTGGTGTTGAGATCCCATTTGTCCTCCGGAACCAGCACGGAACGTGCGTCGGAACCGTTGAGCCAGGCTTTGGCCGCCTTGTCGCCGCGGAGCTGTGCGTCCCAGAAAGCAGTGGTTAGGGCGAGAATGGGCTTGTGATAGCGGTTTCCGATTTCGGAATTCCCTCTCAAATCGCGCTCGCCGAAGCTCATGTGGGTGGCCTTGTCGAAGAGGACCTGCCAAGCGGGAGCACCGGTGAGATTCGGAAACACCTTGAGGCGATCGGTGGCCTTGGAATTCCCGATCGGGCTGTCATCCAGCGTGCCGGTCATCAAAAGGCAGGGTATTTTGATGGAACTGAAAGCCATGGCCGGATCCCCAAGCTTGGGCGGGCTTGGACTCATCATCACCGCAGCGGAGAGACGTGTTTCGGTGAATGAAACCTTGCCGCCAGCGGCGGATTGGCCGGCCACTGCCTGGGTGGTGACCGCGCCGAAGGAATGGCCTGACATGCCGATATGTTTCAGATCGAAACGGTCGTGAAGCGGATTCGACTTGTCGGCGTTCCAGGCGGTTAGAGCGTCGATCACGACGGGAATATCCTTGGTGCGGCTCACGAAGTTTTCAAGGGAGGCCGCTTGTTTCATCGCTCCCATGCGCTGTCCGGGTTGCTTTTCCTTCCAGACCGCCTCGTCGCTGCCGGGGTGTTGGATGAAGACGACGATGTAGCCGCGCTTCGCCCAGTGGTTTCCAAGGTAGGGATTGTTGTCGCGCGATCCGCCTAGGCCGTGGGAAAATAGAATGACCGGCGCGGGTTCGGGTGCTTTCGGCAGATAAACCCGGAGGGGCAGGGTCCGGTCCCGGTTGGTGTCTTTGACATCGAAGGTTTTGGAGACGATTTCAAGACCCGGCACCTCGAGCGGGTTGTAGGCGGACTCCGCTTTCAAGGGAGCGGGCGATGCGAAGGCCAGGGTGAAAAAAGCCAAAATGATTTTCATGCTGATAGCCTGAACCCGGCACCGCCGGGGAAGTTGCGGACGGTCAATCCGCCGATGACGCCAGGCGGCGGGGTGGAACCGAGAGTCGTCACGATGGGAAGCATGTGGGTGCTCAGGGTTCCCCCACCGTTGGATTCGGCACCACATCCGCCGTCGCTTTGACCGCGCGTGTCAGCACTTCCTTCGCGCTGTAGCCCGGCTTGACCGGTGGATGCGCCATGCCGCGGTAGCGCAGCGGCTTGTAGCCCAGACCTAACATCGCCGCCAGCGGTGCGCTTTTCAGTCCGGGCTTCCAATACTGCGGCCCCCCGCCGGTTTCATAGTAATAGATCCAGGTCTTCTCCGGATTCGACCAACCGGCGCAAAGCACCACATGCCGCCGTGGAATGTTGAGCAAATCACCGGGCCGCAGATCCGCCGCGCTTGGCAACTCGTCACAGATCGATGGCAATTTCGCGGTGTCATGGACCGACGGCAATTTCAAACAACGGGACACGAACCCCGAGCAATCCACCCCCGCGGCGTTGGCGCTCACCGCCGCATTGTCGGCCCGGCGCTTCGCGGGTGACGAGACATCGCCCGCAGCGGAGCCATTCGCCACCGCCGCGTCGAACGATTCCGGACCGTCGAAGCCGCCCCATTTGTAAGGAATCCCCTCGTTCACCACTCCCGGGACCCACCACCCTTTGCGGGGTTGCAGCGGCTCATGCCCGGCGTCCGGGGTGTTCACCAGGATGCCCGCCTTGTCCTTGCCATGCAGGATGTTCCCCGCGAACGGTCGCCACGGATGCGTCGAAAGTTGATGGGCGATCGCCATCGATTCCGCAGGCGTTAGTTGCGACGGCGCGGCCGCATCCCCGGCGACCAGCGGTTCCTCCTCGGCCACCGGCGTTTTCACCGCACATCCCATGGAAAGCAGGCTGATTGAAAGAACAAGTTTTCTCACAGCCGGAGTTTGACGGTCCCGCACGCCGCGAGTCAATCCGAGTTGATGCGCCGCCACCGCCATTCGGATTGACCCGGGCGGGAAGGGCGACCAGAAATCATCCATGTTCAGCCGCCTGCGATTCGCGATTTCCGCCGTTTACGCGCTGGGGCTGATTCTCGTTTCCGCCGAAACGCCCTCCAAGCCCCGCGTCGCTCTCGTCGTCGGCAATGCGAAATACGGCGCGGCCATCGGTCCGCTCCGCAACTCCGTCAACGATGCCAAGGCGGTCTCGAAAACCCTGCGCGGCCTCGGCTTCACCGTCATCGAGGAACA
This sequence comes from Akkermansia sp., assembly GCA_020047775.1. GTDB lineage: Bacteria > Verrucomicrobiota > Verrucomicrobiia > Verrucomicrobiales > Akkermansiaceae > Luteolibacter. The sequence goes on from JAIFNK010000227.1 coordinate 4,578, forward strand.
CAACGTCACGCGCGATGAGTTGCTCAAAGTCGTCGCCAGGTTCCGCGGACAAATCAAGGACGCGGAAGTCGCCTTGTTCTACTACGCCGGCCACGGCATCTCGGTGGCCGGTTCCAATTACCTCATCCCGGTTAAATCCACCTATCAGCCGGAAGCCGCCACTGACCTGACGCTCCGCATGCTCGCCGAAACCAAGCTCTTCAACGCCGAACAGGTCGTCGCCGAAATGAGCGCCGCCGGGGCCCGCTGCAATCTCGTCATCCTCGATGCCTGCCGCAACACCCCGCTGGCGCGCAATCCCCGCACCCGCGATGCCACCGCCCGCGGCGGCCTTGCGGAAATGAAACCACCCGCCGGATCGCTCATCGCCTTCGCCACCGACGCCGGGCACACCGCCCAGGACGGTGCCGGAACCAACGGCCTCTACACCGGCGAGCTCCTCAAACACCTGCAAACCCCGGGCCTCACCATCGAGCAGGTTTTCAAGCGTACCCGCGCCGGCGTGATGGCCCAATCCGAAGGCGCGCAAATCCCCGCTGAGTATTCGCGCCTCGTCGGCGAGGACATCTATCTGGCAGGTCCTGCCGTTCCGACTCCCGCCAAACCCGCGTTGCCCAAAGCCGGGCTGGTCGAAATCCCCACTGCCAAGGAAATCAACCAGCTCGCCGCCGCCGGCAAGTCGGAGGAATGCATCGACGCCCTCCGCCTCGCCATCGCCGCTAACGGCCCCGGCGAAATCGCCGCCGCGCCCATCGACACTCTGCTGGAAATCGCCAAGGAAGACCTCAAGAAAGCGACCGGCCCGTCGCCCAAGGTCGAAGCGACCATGAAAACCTGCCAACTCGCGCTGGACGCCATCCGCGACTTCCTGCCCGCAGACCACCCGCGCCGCGCCGGACTCACCGCCATGGCCCAAAACCGCCTCGGCGACTGCCTTTTCCTAACTGGCAAGACCGACGCCGCCATCAAGTCCTACAACACCGCCATCGAGCAGGCTCCCGCCGATGCCTATCCGTTTTATAACCGCGGCCGCGCCTACCTCGTCCTTGGAAAATCCGACGAGGCAAAAGCCGACTTCACCACCGCCGCCGATCCGAAATTCAAACAACCCGGAGCCCGCAAGCTCGCGCTGAAAGCCTTGTCCGAGTTCCCCGCTCCGGCACTCCCGGACCCCACGAGATGAAGCGACTGTTTCCCCGCCTTCAAACCACCCTCGGCTGGACCATTGTTTTGCTCATGATGGCCGTTGCCGTGGGCTCCGCCTCCGCGTTTTTCCTGTGGGCGCTCGATGCCGTCACCCGCGTCCGCTTCAGTTATCCCGGCCTGCTGTTCCTCCTGCCGATCGGCGGGCTCTTCGTCGGCGCGCTCTATCAAATTTACGGCAAATCCGCCAGCGGCGGGAACAACCTGCTCATCGACGAAATCCACCAACCCGGCGCGGGCGTCCCCAAGCGGATGGCCCCGCTCATCCTCATCGGCACGCTCGTCACCCACCTCTTCGGCGGCTCTGCCGGCCGCGAGGGCACCGCGCTGCAAATGGGTGGCGGCATCGCCGCCACCTTCGCCCGCATCCTCAAGCTGGACGCCGCCCATGTCCGCATCCTCCTGATGGCCGGGGTTGCCGCCGGGTTCGGCTCGATTTTCGGCACACCCGTCGCCGGAGCCGTCTTCGCGCTCGAAGTTTTGATCGTCGGCCGGGTGCAATACGACGCGCTCATCCCCTGCTTTTTCGCCGCCGTGCTCGCCGACTGGACCTGCCGCATGTGGGGCATCGGCCACACCCACTATCAGGTCGATGTGCAGGCCGCCGCGTCCGCCATCGATTTTCGGCTGATGGGAAAAGTCGTGCTCGCCGCCGTCGCCTTCGGTCTCGCCAGCAGGCTGTTTTCCACCCTTTCCCACCGGCTTGGCGACGCCTTCAAGACCTACATTCCCCGCCCCGAGTTCCGTCCCGTGGTGGGAGGATTCCTCATCATCGGCCTGTTTTTCCTGGCGGGCACCGGCGACTACATGGGCCTCGGGGTTTTGGGAAATCGCCCCGATGCCATCACGCTGCCCGCCATGTTCACCTCCACGGACATCCCTGTCAGCGCCTGGGCTTGGAAGCTCCTCTTCACCGTCGTCACCCTCAGCGCCGGATTCAAAGGCGGCGAAGTCACCCCGCTCTTCTTCATCGGCGCGGCCTTGGGCAACACGCTCGCCTTCGCCCTCGGTGCTCCCGTCGATCTCTTCGCCGCCCTCGGTTTTGTCGCCATTTTCGCCGGCGCCACCAACACCCCGCTCGCCTCCACCTTCCTCGGCATGGAGCTTTTTGGTGCCGGCAACGGCCTCTACATCGCCACCGCCTGCATCATCGCCTTCCGCTGCAGCGGCTCCAGAGGCATCTACACCGCCCAACGCCTGTCGTAGGAAATTCACAACTGGCTTGCCTGCCACCATTCGCCCGGCTATCTCCTCCCCGCCCTCCGGCATTCCCAAGTCCCCGTAGTTCAATGGATAGAACGATGGTTTCCTAAACTGTAGATTCGTGTTCGATTCACGACGGGGACATTTGGATAAAATGCTTAAAATAAGCAATTTGTGATGATTTCTGAAAGTTGGCGGATAGGCCAAAAACGCTGAAAGGAGCACAAAAACGCACTGAAAAACGGGAAGTAATCGGGAAGCGAAATTTTTGCCGGTTGTCACCTACCCCGCACCCGGCCGCGCATGCGATGGACGAAAAGCCTGATTGGGGATAGCTGGGTGTCGCCCTTGAACACCGTGGCGATGGAGGCGAGCAGCAGACTGCGGAGTTCATAGACGTTGCCCTTTTTCCCGCCATCCGGCGCGAGGGCGATGACGTGCGGGAGGTTCTTCTGCCACCACTTGGCCAAGGTCTTGTGGAAGCCGGCATGGGCGGAGGCGAGCGCGGGGTCCGACTGGACGATGGCGGCGAGGTCGCGGCGGTGGGTGATGTGCGGAGCGAAATCACAATAATTTTCAACCGCGAATGAACGCTAATGAACGCGAATGAACGCGAATGAACGCGAATGAACGCGAATGAACGCGAATGAACGCGAATGAACGCGAATGAACGCGAATGAACGCTAATGAACGCTAATGGACGCTAATGGACGCTAATGGACGCTAATGGACGCTAATGGAAGA
>JAIFNK010000262.1 GCA_020047775.1 Akkermansia sp.
ACCTTGTCATCGCCGGAGCCGCCGCCAGCCAAAACCCGCCCGCTGCGGCGGTCACCCACGCACAAATCCACCCCGCCACCGGACGGGTGAAGGTGGAATGGACCGCCAGCGATGCCGATGGCGACCCGCTGGTTTTCACCCTGCTCTATCGGGCCACCACCACCGAGGGCGAAGTCACCCGCATCCTGAGTGGCGAAACGCGCGATCTATCAGCGGATATCAGCCTCGACTCGCTGCCCGGCGGCCCGGGATATTTCGTCCTGATCACCTCCGATGGATTTCATACCGCCGAGTCCCCCAGTGCGGTCCTGAATGTGGGTGAAACCGCACCAAAACTCGCAGTTTCCGGCCTGGTGGCCGGTCAGGAACTCGATCTGTGGGCAGCCGGAAACGAAGGTGCCTATTTCTGCGCCGCCGCCAATGATGCGGACCAGGGCGCGCTTCTCGACCCGGGCACGACCGTTTGGAACTGGACAGGTCCGGAGTCCGGCAGTGCGACGGGCTGCGGTGCCTCGCTCGGAAAACTTTTCCCCGGTGCTTATTCGCTCACCGCCAGCCTCACGGATGCCGGTGGCCTGACCGAAACGAAAATCATTCCATTCAGCGTCGCCCCTCTCACCGTGCCGGATGCCGGCACGATGACGCTGGATGGAGTGCGGGACTCCGCCGACTATGCGAACGCGCCCTCGGTGAGCTGGCCTCTAACGGAAGTATCATCGGCGACGGCGGGCTTCTCGCATCATGGGGGTGCCATGTATGTTCACATCGACGGCCTGCCGATCGGACCTAACGGAGTCGGAGCAGGCCTGTTGTTCGATCTAAACAACTCCGGCAGCGCCGCGCTTGAGAGCGATGACATCGCCATCGAAGTCTCCGCCGCAGGTGCTTTGACATTCTGGACCGGCACCACGGGCGCGTGGACACCCGCACCGGCCCCCGCCGCATTGGTCGAGGCGGTGACCTTTACGGGAGACACGCATTGGGCGGTGGAAATCCGCATTCCGGATGCCGTGCTGGGTGGCTGGAACCACCTTTCCCGTCTCCGCTGCTATGCGCAGAAAGCCTGGCCCTATGATGCGTTTCCACAAGCCAGCGGGCATTTTGATCCCTCCTCCTGGTTGCCTGCCAGCCTGGGACCGCGGCCCACTCCGGCGCCGCAGGCTCCCACTGCCGTGGCGATTGGCGGCGGATCGGTTGCCCCCACGGTGGCGGATGTGTTCACCCTCGATGGCACGGGCAGCACGACTTCGCGCGGCGACACTGCCGGGCTGACCTATGCTTGGACGCAAACCGGCGGCCCGATGGTCGTGCTAACAGGATCGGACCAGGCCACGGCGAGCTATTTGCCCGGTCCGGTGATAGCCCCTGTGACACTCACCTTCCAGCTCATCGTCACCGCCGACGGCCTCAACAGCGCGCCCGCGGAAGTGACCTGTTATTTCCAACCCGCGCCGGAGACCACCGAGTGGACGGTGGCCGCGCCCGGAGCCCGGATCGCGATCCAACGGCAGCCGGACGGAAGCATCACAACGGGATGCGATGCCGGATATTGGTTCGGAGAAAGCGGCATACTTCCGGGAGAAAGCGCGGCAGCCCTGCCGGTGGTGGGCGCGATGTTCGAGCTGGAAGCCTCGGAAAATCTCACAGACTGGCAGATCATCGGTCGTTTTCCCGCCAACTCCGCGGGCCAGGTCGAAGGCGTGGATGCGTCCGCACCACTCTTCCCCAACCGCTTCTACCGTTTCCGCCGGGCGGGTCAGTGAGAAATTCCGCAAGAACATTGAAATCCAAAGCCGGATTCCCGGTGGAAGTTACTGAACCCAAAATCCGAAAGCCATGCGACTATCATCTCTGCTTATTGTGATCCTGTGTCTCCTGCCGCCATCACTCGGCGCCCAGCAATCCATGGTCTGGCAGCAACGGACCAATGTCGGATCGCCAGGGCAATATGAAGGCGCGGCGATGGCGTTCGATGAGCATCAAGGCGTGACTCTTCTGTTTGGCGGAGATAAATCCTTGCCGGGTGTGGGGCTGGGTATTGTTTCTAACGATCTCTGGCAATACAACGGCACCACCTGGCAGCAAGTGACGGTCACTGGCCCGCAGCCGCAGGCGCGGAGCAGTCATGCAATGGTGTATGATCCGGTGGACGAACGGGTGCTGATCTTCGGCGGAGATGGGGGAGGCGTGTATCTCAATGACCTTTGGGCCTTTGAATTCAGCGGACCCGCGACGGGGTCGTGGGTGCAGCTGGCCTCGTTGCCATCTGCCGGGCGTTCGGCGGCGGCGATGGGATATGACGCGGCGCGGAATCAATTCATCGTCACCGGAGGCATCAAGGAAGGCACGGCGGAGGTCGAGCCTCCGAATGGCGGCATCTATGGCCTGGTGAAGCCCGCCACCCGCGAGACATGGCTGTGGAATCGCACGGCCTGGTCTGCCGGGCCGCAATCGCCGGAATACATCAACGGACCGATTCAGAATGATGTGAACTATTTTATCAAAGCAGGCCCTGCCGACGGTGTGGTGGCGCATCACGGGGAAAGCGGGAAGACGCTGCTGCTATCAGAACGCTCTTACCCCATGCTCGGCCTACCGTTTGCCAACTACTACTATGGCGGGGGCGACTCGCCACTGTATGACGGAATTCAATGGGGCTTTAACATGGGTGGAAATGTCTCAGTCCTCGGCTATATCGGCGGCAATTGGCCTGGCTCGCTGTGGGTCTCCTCACCCACCCGGGTCGTCGCCACCTATGATCCGGCGCGGCGGCGCGTGGTGGCCTTCGGCGCGGGTCGCACGAACTCGGAGGAGTTTGATGGAGCGCAATGGGCTGGCACCACTACGGAAATTCAAGGCCGCTTCGCCCCGCTTCCCGCCGCCCGGCCCCGGCCCTGTTTGGCGCACGACACGCTGCGCGGCGTGACCGTCTTCTTCGGCGGCAAGGTATCACTGACCGAGCCGGGCGACACTTGGGAATTGTTGGAAAATCCGACCGCGCCATTTTCGATCACCACCGATCTTTCCACCACTCCGCTGGAGCCGTGCCAGGGAGAAACCATCACCCTTACCGGCGCAGCGATGGGGGTGGGACCGTTCAAATGGCGCTGGTATCGAAGCGGGACATTTGCCGCAATCACCGCGACTCCAACTCTCACGCTCACGAACGTGAACCCCGCGCAGGCGGGCATCTATACCTTCGAAGTGGAGGATTCATCAGGGCGCAGGCTGACGAGTTCCGAGCAACCGGTCTATGTGCATGCGCCACCGGTAGTTACTCATCCGCCGGTGGATCGCCGTGTCGTTCCGGGCGAGAGCTTCTCCTTGCTCGTCAGCGTGTCATCGACGCTGCCGGTGAGCTATCAGTGGGTCAAGGATGGTTTTGATATCCCGGGTGCGACTTCTTCCATCTATACGAAGTCCGCCGCCGTGGTGGCGGATGGCGGGCAATACAAGGTGCGCATCACCACGCGCTGCATTGTGGTCGAGAGCTTGCCGTGCCGCGTCTATGTCGGCCCCTACATCGTCACTCAGCCTTCGGTGCCAAGCGGCGCGCTGGTGATGAATGGAGCGGTCACGATGAATGTCACAGGCGATGGAGTGGGTGCCCAAGTCGGCAGCTACAGCACGGGCAGCGACCCCACCGAACATCCTAACCGCCACGCGCCAGACTCGCCCACGAATCCCCGGCCGATGAACTTCGTGTGGCGTCATGAAGGTGTTCCCATATCTCACGGCACCAAGTATTCCATCACCACCACCGCCATCAGCTCACAGATCAGCATTAACAATCCGGACTACGAGGACGAGGGGATGTATGACTGCGTGGTCACCGATATCAGTGGTCAGGCCTATGCCAGGGTCACAAACCAGAGCATCCTCATCCTGCGCCCGCTTGCGCCGCCCTACCTCACTATCCAGCAAGGACGCGGTCCGGATCCACGGACGAATGCCGGCATGGTTTATGACAGCCGGCGCAAGCGCACCGTGCTCTTCGGTGGCGAGGCCTACGGCGTGAATGAGCGCAGTGGGAATGCCAATGTCGGCTACTACACTTCAAATGAAACCTGGGAGTGGGACGGGCAGGTGTGGGTCAAACGCAACCCGGCTAACAGGCCGCCACCGATGGCGCAGTTCGGCATGGTCTATGACAGCTCCCGCGGCCGCACCGTAGTGTTCGGCGGCAATAAATTCCAAGCTCCGTTCTATAGCATTGGTAGTGGCGTGATGACGAACGACCTGTGGGAATGGGATGGCACGGACTGGACGCAGATCTTTTCCACCACCGGACCTCCCAGCGCCCGCACGCAGGTGAGCATGTGCCACGACAGCGTGCGCGGCGAGGTGCTCATGATCGGAGGCAGTGCCTTCAATCCCAGTCCCGGTGACCTCCGCGCCGCCGTAAATGCGCTGTGGGCGTGGAACGGCACGCAGTGGAATGTGCGCACCAGCCTGCCCACTCCCGTGGGCAATCCCGCGCCGCAGGTCTATCCGCCCAGCGCTTTCGCCTTTGACGCCCATCGCGGCGTGGCCGTGCTGCTAGGACCGTTTTTCGACTCGGACAACCCTGTCTGGGAATGGAATGGAACGGCTTGGAACCGCGTGCTGCCGCCCGTCACATTGCGCGTGCAGGATTCACGTTTCGGTGGCGCGGCTTTCTATGATCCCGTGCGCAGGCAGATCGGCCTGCCCGTGGTGAGCAACAGTCTTTTTCCCAACGTGGGAGCAAGCGTGCACACGGCGGTCTGGTGGGATGGAGCGCAATTCATCCGGGGCGACACCAGCACCATCGATGACGTGAACGGCGTGGACCCCTCCGCGTATGACTCAGGCCCCGTCGGCAGCGTCGGAGGCCAGGGCGATCTCACCGCATTCGACTTCCATCGCCGCTGCATCGTCTGGCAGGACATGCCGAACGCCGTCTACAACGGGGCGGCCCACACCCGCGAGATGCACTTCAGCGACAAGGTCAAACCCGTGCATCAGCCCTACGAAGTCATCTTTGCCGCGAATCAAACCATCACCCTGCGCGCCATTCACGCCGGACGCCGTCCGCTCGTGCAACAATGGTTCAAAGATGGTTCGCCGGTGCTGGATGACGCGCACTGGAGCGGAGCCGCCACGGCCACGCTCCGCATCATCGGGACTACCGCCGCCGATGTCGGGCTCTACACGCTTCGCGCATCGAACATCCACAATCTCACGGATACTCCAGCTATCCGTCTTTCCCTTCAGAACGACGGCATCGGCCTTGTCGTGCAAGGCGCGGGACTCGTGCTCTCCTGGCCGGGCAGCACCGGCATCCTCCAATCCGCGCCGGCGCCGGATGGTCCCTGGACGCCGATCTATGGAGTCTCACCGCCTTACAGCGTCGCGATGGATGAGGCGCGGAGGTTTTACCGGGTGTGGTATCCCTGAGGCTCAAAGCCCGAGAGCGGATGCCAGCGCCTGCATCTCCTCGTTCACCAATTTTCCATCCAACAGGCCTGCGGCGACCTCCTCGCGCACCATCGCGCGGTAGTCCGCCCGCAAGCGATGCACCGACACCGCCACGCTGCGGGCGGCGATGCCGAGTTTTTCACCCGCCGCCTCGTAATCCCCCGGCGAAGGCTCGCGTGATAGAAATGGACCCAGGACGGCAAACATCGTCGCCTTGCCCGTGGCTTCGCATTCATCTCGCAGCCTTGCCAAAGCCGCGTCCATCACCGCATGCGCCCAGCGTTTTTCAAACAAGGTCTCCGGAGTATCCAGGGTGGCGGGCTCCGCGCCGAACCAACTTTCCGCCTGCGCCAGATCCAGCGACATCGGCGTCTCGCCGCCACCGCGTTTCTGCGCCACCTCGCGATGATGTTGTTTGATGAGGAAATTCTTCAGGACCGTGATCAACAGCGTGCTGAAGCGCGATTCCCGCCGCTCCACCTGCGCCAGCCAGTCCTGCTCGATGAGCTTCGCGAAAAACGCCTGCGTCAGATCGCTCGCGTCTTCGGGCGTTTTGCCACGGCGGCGGACGAAGGCATACACCGGATACCAGTAAGACCGGCAAAAATGCTCCCACGCCGCGTCCCGCCGCGATCCCTGCTCCCCGCCGCCCATCAGCGTCCAACGCGTGGTCATGAATCGCGGACAGGAGCCGGGAATCGGCGGGCTGGAGGGATCGAAATTCATATGGAACAGCGATTGCTCTAGCCGTGCTCCATGCACTTGACGAGATCATTCCGGGTCTCACTGATTTGGATTTTTCCTCTTCTCGACAACGAAGCACCCGTTCACCCACCCGGGATTCCCGAGCCACTGGACATCGACCCGGCACTCAAACCCGAATCCACCGCATGGGGCACGGAAAAATCCATCACCCAGGGCGACAGAATTCAGCAGAAGAGCAACGTCGATTTCGGCCGCCGGTTTAAACAAATCCGCTTCCGTTGGCTGTCACCTGCCGGGATATGACATATCTAGCAACAGCCAACGACAGCCGCGGGGATTTGCCGCTTATTTCGCCCACTCGGCCCGGGTGAACTCCATGCTCTCCTTGATCTTGGGCACGCTGTCCTTCCAGTCGTTCTCATGCTCGATGGAGAAGTGGCCCTTGAAATCCTGCTTCTTCAGCTCGGCGATGCAGGCCGCCACATCCACCACGCCCTTGCCGGCGGGAACCACCACGCCCTTGGGTCCCATCTCGGACTTGTCCTTGAGATGCACGCTGATGACGCGGCCCTTGAGAATGCGCAGGCACTCGACCGGCTTGAGCTCCGAGGTGCACCAGTGGCCGAGATCGGCACAGGCTCCGAGACGCGCGTCGCGGCTCTCGACCACTCCGAGAATGTAAAGCGGGTGCCAGACCTTGTAATTCGGCTTGGACATCGATCCGCCGTGCTCGTGGAACGCCACCTTGATGTCGAATTCCTTCGCCGCGGCTTCCCATGCGGCCACCTGTTCGGTGGATTCCGTGCAGACGCCGTAGAGACCCATTTTTTTGGCGAAGGCCATGATTTTCTGGACCTCATCCGCGTCTTTCGCCGGCACCACACCGTAGTTCACCGGGAAAATTCCCTGGCGCTTGCACTCGTCAAGCAGTGCCTTGACGACGGCCTCACTCGCGGTGTGGTGCACCACCTCGCCGACTGGGGACTCCGGGCGCAGCTTTTGGCCGGGATAGAATTCAATGATCTTGCCGCCCGCCTCCTTGGTCTTGGCAATCGCTTCGAAGGCGGTGAATTCCTTGAAGGAGTACGCTTGGCAGCCGATGGCAAGGCCGTTTTCGTAGGCCTCTTCCGGGATTGGAGCGGCGACGAGATTCGAGGCGAGGGCGATTGTGAGTAAAATGGAGTTTCGCATGGATGTATTGGTTTTGGTCAGATTCTGAAAACGTCTCTCTAAAGCAAGAAAAGAAATACCGCCGGATTTCGCCCGTCGGCACCCATCGATACGTTCGCCTGACGATTAACTTTCATCTTGGCAACCGGGTCGGGGTCCGACATTTTCAAAACATGACGTTCAAATCCAATTTTGTTACCACGGCTTTGTTTTTGACCCTTTTCGATTTCGGCCTGGCGGATCCGGCACCGGTCATCGACCTTGAAGCCCGCAAGGCGTCCGTCGCCAATCTGGAGTCACAGGTCGCCTAGCCCGCATTTCTCACACGGAGTTGGGAATCGCCGGAACTGACCGATTTCTAGCGGAATTGGCGCATGATTTTTCGGTTTCCCGTCTCACACGGAGTTGGGAATCGCCGGAACTGACCGATTTCTAGCGGAATTGGCGCATGATTTTTCGGTTTCCCGCCGGTGGATGCCTGCATTTCGAGCCCAAGCGGGACTTTTTGCCGGCGAGCCCCCTTAATTCATCATGAAGTCGGCGCTTTTCGCTCAAAAACCGCCACGCCGGGTCATGGCGGTATGCCTGTTTGTCGCTTTTGCGTGAAGTTTGATGTGTTGGCGGTGCCGAACAGGTGATTGAATCGGTCTTTCAGGTTCTGAGCCGCCCGCAGGCTTGCCGGAAGACCGATTGCAGGGGGAACGCGCCAGCCATCCGCACATGCACCCGCCGCACGCTCACCACCACCATCGCAGCGACTTTGAAGAGCCGCAGCCGGATCGTGCCCGCCGTGGCTTTGGCCAGTATCGTGCCCTGCAACGCGATGCCCCGCAGCCGCGCCACCAACAGATAGGCGAAGGTGGAAAACCACAAGCGCAACTGGTTGCTTGCCATCGGCGCGGTGGAGGTGCGGTCGGCAAACAGGTCGAGTTGTTGTTCCTTGATGCGGTTTTCCATGTCGCCGCGGGCGCAGTAGAACTTTTCGTAAAGCGCGCGTCCGTCTGCCAGATAGGGCAGGTCCCCGGCCCATGGCTCTTCGCCTGTCAGATCGGTGACGATGAAGCGGGGGTTTTGCTTCTCGCCAAGGATCTCGGCCTTGCCGATGACGCGGCGGGCGCGGCTCCAGCTGTCTTGTGTCTGATAGGTGAACTCGCCGAAGTCGCGGGCGGCGTGGGGGGCTTCCAGGCCTGCGCTGCGGGCGACTTGACAGGCGGCGGCGTGGCTGGCGTGGAGGGTTTCAAAGGTCGGTTGCAAGAGGGCTTCGAGGCGTTTGTTGCGGGCGAGGCCGAAGACGTAATGGACGCCGGGTTGCTCTTCGATCCAGGTCATGAGTTCGTCGCGACAGAAGCCGGAGTCGCCGCGAATGATGATTCTAACTTCGTTGCCAAGATGTTTGCGGATGGCGGGGATGATGCGCTGGAGGGCTTCGAGCGTGCCTTGCGAGCCGTCCCGGTCCGAGGTGCGCAACTCGGCGCAAAGCGGGATGTCGCCGCAGAAGCAGTAGAGCGGAAGATAACAGTAGTTGCGGTAGTAGCCGTGGAAGAAGCGGCCTTCCTGGTTGCCGTGGATGGGGTCGTCGGTGGCGTCGAAGTCGAGCACGATGACGCGGGATTTTCGCGGGATGGCTTTGACGCCTTCCGCTAACAAGAGGTCCCGGATGGCGTCCGCGTCGGCTTTGATTTTGCGGTATTTGCCGGTGGAATTGGAGACGGAGCCGAGTTCGAGCCGGTTGAGGGTGCTTTTGCCGGCCAGTGGCTTGCCGCGATCCTGCTCGTGGCGGCGGGCTTGCCCGAGCAGGTCGGGGTTTTCACAGGCGGCGGCGAGCAAGGGATCGGTGCGGAGTTGTTCGTGGTCGCTGAGGTCTTCATATCCGAGGGCGAGTCCGAGGATGCGCTGGCGGATCATGACGGGCAGCGAATGCTCGACGAAGCGCTCGTCGCGGATGTCGCTGAAGCAGCGGGCGAGCTTGTCGCAGAGGCCGAGGTGGCGATCGGTCTCGCGCAGCAGCAGCACGCCGCCGTCGCTGGAAAGGTGGCCGCCGCTGAAATCCGCCTCCACGCGGCGCGAACCAAGGGCTTGAAATCCGAAAGTTTGTTGGCAACACTCTGTCATCGGCCGTTCGGGGGTTGGTTGTAATGCTTTAGTTTGGTAACCAACGCTTTACATGCCTAACGCCCGGCGGTCGATGCTTTTGTGTGAGAAATGCGGGCTA
>JAIFNK010000217.1 GCA_020047775.1 Akkermansia sp.
CCTTGGTGAGGCGGATGAGGTGGTTGAAGGTGTCGATCGCGGAGTAGTCGAACGGATAGGGCTTGCCGGCCCAGATGATCTGGATCGGGTATTTGTTGTTCTGGAGCAGTTCGCGGAAGAGGCGCATGTCGCGGGCGATGAGGTCCGGCCGCTTGTAGCCGGCGAACCGGCGCGCCCAGACGAGGGTGAGCACGTTGGACTTGAAGAGCTTGCCGGTCTGATCGGCGACGACACGGAAGAGCCGCTCCTTGAGTTCGCGTTTGCGATGTTGCAACTCGTCGATGTCATTGCGGCCGCGGGCGTGCTCGAGGCCGTGGTCCGCCCAGTATTTTTTGTTCTGGGCGTTGGTGACGTGGGTGATTTCGCAGATATTCGGAGAGTCCTTCCACATCTGGCGGGACACCTCGCCATGGAGTTTGGAAACGCCGTTGGCGATGCGGGCAAGCCGGAGGGCGGCGAGCGAGTGGTTGAATTCTCCGCCGGTGATTCCGGTGATTTCGCGGACTTCCTGCTCGGGCACCCCGCCGAAGAACGAGAAATCGCGGAGCAGGTCGAAGCCGTGTTTTTCATTTCCCGCCTCTTCCGGAGTGTGGGTGGTGAAGACGAGGCGCTTTTTCACTTCTTCCAGGCTGCGGTGCTTTTCGTAGATGTGGAATGCGGCGGAGAGTCCGTGCGCCTCATTGAGGTGCCAGACGTCCGGGTCCACGCCGAGCTCGTCGAGCAGGCGGGCGCCACCGGCACCGAGGATGATGTATTGGGCGATGCGGCGGAGGTGGTCGTGGTCGTAGAGCCGGTGGGTGATGGCGCGGGAGAGGCTGTCGTTTTCCTCCACATCCGTGCTCAGGAAAAACATCGGCACCGTGCCGAAGATATCCCCAGGCAGGAACATCGCCTTGACCCACACCGGGTGGCCGTGGACGGGGACGGTGAAGCGGATGCCGGTATCCTGAAGGAACGCATATTCCTTCTTGCGGAATTGCACGGCGAGCTCGCGATCCTCGCCGCGGGCCTGGTTGTAGTAGCCGTAGGTCCACAGGATGCCAATGCCGCAGAGGTTCTGGCGGACGTCCGCCGCCGCCCGCATGTGGGAACCGGCGAGGAATCCGAGACCGCCCGAGTAAATCTTGAAGCTCTGGTCGATGGCGAACTCACACGAGAAGTAAACAGCGCTTTTTGCGTATTTCGGGTCGATTTCGTAGGTGTGGGCGAACGGTTTGGGAAGAAAGGAGGAAGCCATGGTGGTCGGTTAGGTGGAAGCGGAGATCGGTCGGATTGAATGATCCGGAGGTTGTAGGAAAGTCCTGACGCGTTGAATCAGTCTGACCGGGTAAATGCAAACCTCTAAACGGAAGTCGCCCTTGGATTTCTTAAGCGGAAGGTATTGAGAAGTGAGCATGGACGGCATCTGAAAGGTCAACGGGTGGCAGCAATGCTCATTTCATACCAAGTAGCAACAATTCGAGGGTGACACATTTCCTTGGTTTTCAGTCGGTTGTCGATTATTCACGGATTCTCGTGATTGACCGGAAGCAGAACTCAGCGCGGACCAATTCTCGCACGCACGCCTTGCAGCGGCTGCTCGATCCAGCGCCAAGACGCGAGAGTCAGCCCCCAGGTGACCGCCGCGTAGAGGATAATCAGCAGGAAGGCGCCTGGGCCGTGTTCGAACGAGCCGTCCCACAGGAACCAGCAGAGTTTCCCGGTCACCAGCGGTGCGAGATTGTGAAAAAGGTAAAGCCCGTATGAAAGCTGGCCGACCCGCTGGATCGCCGGGTGTTCGAGAAATTGTCGGGAAATCCCGGAAAACCCCACCGAGGCCGCCGCGATGAAGCCGCACCAGGCGACTGCCAGCAGGGTTTGCTGGAATGCCCGCAACCCGAACGTGGGCCAACCCAGTGCATGGAGGCCGAAGATCCCGAGGTAACCGCAAAGCGCGGCGACCGAGAGCCATCGCAGCCCGGGGCTTTCCAGCGACATCCCGCGATGCACCGCCACGGCGAGCAGCGCGCCGATGCCGAAATAGTCGAAACACGACCACGTCAGCACTTGCGGCCAGGTGAACCATGGCAGGAAAAACTCGTGAAACATCCGCGTCGCCGGACCGATCGCCGTGAGCGCCAGGATCGCGGGAACCACCAGCCTGCGCGGCAGGAACCAGATCACAAACGGCCAGACCAGATAGAACTGCTGCTGGATCGCCAGCGACCAGAAATGATTCGTCCCGGAAGGCCAGTATCCCAGCTGCGCCATGTGGAAATTCGAAACATGGAACACATACCACGGCAGCCCGGAGCCAATCATGTCCGGCGCGCGGACGATCCACGCCACGGCCAGCGCCGCATAATAAGGGGCCAGGATCCGCAGCCCGCGCCGGATTTGATAGGTCTTCAATGCCGCCGCTTTCCAAGTGCCGCCGCGCGCCTCGCTGCGGTCCCGCTCGCGGAGCAGCGAGCCGGTGATCAGATAACCGGTTAGGACGAGGAACAAAAACAGGAACACCTCGAAGGGAAACACCCGCGGCCAGCTGGCCGGGCACCAGTGATCCCAGCAGATCGCCAGCATCGCGACCGCCCTCACCCCGTCCAGTTGCACCGCCCGGCCATTCACCATGTGCTTGAAACCATGAACCGCAGAAGGATGCACGCGAATTGCGAAAACCGGTCAGGCGAAGGTGGCGGCGGTTTCCAACCGCCATGCCCCATCCTCTCTGCCAGGCATGGCGGTTGAAAACCGCCGCCCCGGCTCACGCGTCCTTGGCTTTCGCCGCCTTCTTCGCGGCGACCTTCTTCACCGGGCGCGGCGGGAAGTCGAAGCCGATCTTGCCGTCCTTCGGCTCGAAGGTGAGGTGGGCGTCGAACTTGCGTTTGGTGCGGTTGGAAACGAAGCCCTTGAGGACGTCGGTTTTTCCCGTGGAAATGAGCTTGAGCATCTGGTCCTGCGGGATTTCGCACTGGAGAATGGACTTGCCGATGCGGATGCCGTGCGGGTCCTTCTTGGTGACGATCTCCGGGACGTGATAGGCCTTGTCAGTGGCGTAAACCATGTAGGATTTGCCGTCCTCGGTCTTGGCCTCGCCGATGAGTTGCTCTTCGGTGAGCTCGGGCGGACCGTCGCGGTCGTCGCCTTCGAAGACGAAGTTGATCTTGAACTTCGCGTCCAACTCCAAAGCCGCGTCGAAGGGTTTGTTGAACTTCGAGCGGAAGCCGGTGAGCGGGCCGACATGCTTGGTGGTGAAGAGCTGGATGGCCTCCGCCTCGGTGAGCAGGCGGCCGGCGATGTGTTTCTTCGCCTTGAACTTACACTCCGGCTCGCGGCACTCGTAGGTGGCCTCGGTTTGCTTGAGGCCCGGCGCGCCGCACATCGGGCAGGCAGCTTTGAGATCGGGGAAAACCTCGCTTTTTGCGAGCTCGGCGGCGGAGCGGGCCTTGGTGCAGATTTCGTTGGTGTAGGCGATGATCTCCTTCATGAAATCGCCGCGCTTGAGATTTCCGTGCTCCATCTGGCGGAGTTTGAATTCCCAGTCGCCCGTGAGTTTCGGTGAGTAGAGCCCTTCGATGTCCATCTCGCGGACCAGATCAATGAGACGCATGCCGGAGCCGGAGACAAAAAGCTCGCGGCCTTCGCGGGCGAGGTATTTCTGGGAGATCAGGCCTTCGATGGTCGCCGCGCGGGTGGCGGGAGTGCCGAGGCCGCGGTCGGCCATGGCTTCGCGGAGCGCTTCGTCGTCGATGAGTTTGCCGGCGCCTTCCATCGCGGAAAGTAGCGTGGACTCGGTCATCCGGGCGGGTGGTTTGGTTTCCTCGGCGAGGACTTCCACGGACTTGGCGCTGGCGGGTTCACCGGCGCTGACCGGGCAAAGCTCGTCTTTTCCGGCGGCCACACCGGGGCGGCGGCCGTAAACTTCGAGCCAACCGGGTTTCACCAGGATGCGGCCTTCGGTTTTGAAAGTATCGGTGATACAGGCATTCTTGCCTGTAGGAGAAGAGTCAGAGCAGGCAGGAATGCCTGCGTCACTGATGCGGGTGAGGCGCGTCGTTTGTTCGAACTCCGCGGACGGATAGAAGACGGCGATGAAGCGCTTCACGATCATGTCGTAGAGCTTCTGCTCAGCCTCGCTGAGTTTGGAAAACTTGCCGGTCGGGATGATGGCAAAGTGATCCGAGACCTTCTTGCTGTCGAAAATGCGGCGTGATTTGTGCAGGCGCGGGCCTTTTTCGTCGCTGCCGGAGAGCACGGCCTTGGCGTATTTTGCGACGTCGAGGCCGCTGTTGCCGACATCGGCCATCGTCTCGCGGACGTTGCCGGTGTAGTCTTCCGGCAAATACCGCGAATCGGTCCGCGGGTAGGTGATCATCTTGTGCTTTTCGTAAAGCGCCTGGGCGATTTGCAGTGTGCCTTTCGCAGAAAACGGCGCTTCACGTTGCAGCGTGGTGAGGTCATAGAGCTGCGGGGCGATCTGCGAGTTCGCCTTTTTCTCCTCGGTGACCTTGCCGGTCTTGCCTTGGCAACGGGCTTGGATCGCCTCGGCGGTCAGCTTGTCCCAGATGCGCTCGGGCTTGGAAAGCGGCTTGGTTTCGTCCTTTTTCCAGGATTCATCGATCCATTTGCCGAGGTATTCGCCGGCCTGCACGCCGAAGGTGGCGTGGACTTCGAAATACGGCGTCGGCCGGAACGCTTGGATCTCGGCCTCGCGCTGGGCGAGGATCGCGAGCGTCGGCGTCTGGACGCGGCCAGCGGCGGTGATGTTGAAGCCACCGTGGCGGGAATTGAAACAGGTGAGGGCGCGGGTGGCGTTGAGGCCGACCAGCCAATCCGACTCGGAACGGCACTTCGCAGCGTCGGCGAGCGGCATCATCGACTCGCCGGAGCGGAGGTTTTTCCACGCTTCGAGGATCGAGTCGTTGGTCATCGACTGCATCCACAGCCGCTTGACCGGCTTGTTGATTTCGCCGATTTCCATGATGTAGCGGAAAATCAGCTCACCTTCCCGGCCGGCGTCGCAGGCATTGACGATGAGATCCACGTCCTTGCGCTTGGCGAGCTTGAGCACCTGCTTGAGGCGGGCCTCGGAGTCGGGGATCGGGTCGAGATCAAATTTGTCCGGGATCGCGGGAAGCACGGTGAAATTCCACGGCAGTTTCTTGCCGTTCGGACCCATCGGCATGCGCAGCTCGACGAGGTGGCCGACGGCGGAGGTGATGACCGCTTTCTCGTTTTCGAAAAACACGTCGCGACCGGAGCCGGACTTTTCAAACTTGCCGAGCTCCTTGGCGAGCACGCGGCTGAGGTCGGTCATGACACTCGGTTTTTCGGCAATAATCAGTATTTTTCCCATGGTGAAATCCGGCCGTTAAGCGGCGCTGGGTTGAGGGACTAGGCTGGCGCGGCTGGATTTGGCAAGCCGATTGGTGAAATTTGTCGAAAGTGTTCCGTGAAAGCCGCCGCAACCTTGCCCCGTTAACAAACCCAATTCAATGACCCGAAAAATCCTTTGCGCTATGAGCATCTTCGCGGCGGCTGTGCTCTCGTTCCGCGCCCAAGCGGCCCCGGCCAGAGTGGCCATTCTGGGGGACAGCATCACCTATGACGGTCGCTGGGCGACGCGGGTCGAGTCCGCGCTGCGGTTCACTCCGGAGTTCGCCGATGCGGAAATCGTCAACTTCGGCCTCGGCAGCGAGACGGTGTCCGGCCTGTCCGAACCGAACCACGCCGGCGGGAAATTCCCCCGACCCTGCCTCCATGAGCGACTCGACCGCATCCTCGTCGCCTTCAAGCCGACCCTGGTCCTCGCCTGCTACGGCATGAACGACGGTATCTACCTCCCGCCCGCCGCCGCCCGCTTCCAAGCGTATCAGGACGGCATCGTGAAATTGAAAACCGCCGTCGAGAAACAGGGTGGAAAAATCATTTTCATTACCCCACCGCTCCACAACGCCGACAAGCCTGCAGACGATGCAAAACGCTACGACGTCGTGCTCGACGCCTACGGGGACTGGCTCGTCTCCCGCCGCGCCGATGGCTGGCAGGTCATCGACATCCGCCCGGACCTCAGACGGGCGGTCGCTGCCGAAAAAGCCCGGAACCCGCAATTCATCTTCGCCAAGGACAACGTCCACCCCGGCGACGAAGGCCACCTCTTCATCGCGGACTCCATCACCCGCCAGCTCTGGCCGCTCCTGAACCTCCCCGGCTCGCCGAAGTTTCCAAATGACCACGCCCTGACCCTCCTCCGCCGCCGCAGCGATTTGCTCAAACGCGCCTGGCTTACACAGACGCGCCACACCCGTCCCGGAGTCCCCACCGGTCTGCCGCTCGATCAAGCGGACGCCCAAGCGGCGGAACTGATGAAGGCCTACCTGCAAGGTGTCCCGGCTGTCTCAGCCGGAAGCGGAAAACCCGACTAAGGCTGCCGGGACAAATTCTGTGATAAATCCTTCACCGCCTCGCATACCGGAACCCCGGAAACGCCCGCACCAGCCGGCGCATTTCCAGCTTCATCAAATTCGCCGTCACCACATGTGCAGGCAGTCCGCTGCGCTCGATGATCAGATCGACCGACGATTCATCCACCGTCACGGCGGCGAAAACCGCAGCCTCTTCCTCCGGCAACTCCGGGGTCCCCTCAGCGGGCTCCGCGAGGCTGGCCTGGCGGGCAAAGGGCAGCGCACCCAGATCGTCGAGAAGATGCGACGCATCCGCGACCAGCGTCGCCCCGTCGCGAATGAGCTGGTTGCACCCGGCGGACGTCGGTTTGTCGATCGGCCCGGGCACGGCGAAAATCGGCTTTCCATACTCGGACGCGAGATTCGCGGTAATCAAAGAACCCGACCACGCCGGGCACTCGACCACCAAAACCGCCCGCGCCCAGGCGGCGACGATGCGGTTGCGCATCGGGAACGTCTGCTTGTCCGGCGAGGTGTGCAGCGGGAATTCCGAAACCACCGCGCCGAAGCCGCTGGCGATCTTTTCCGCCAGCGCGAGATTTTCCGGAGGGAACAGCTTGGCCAGCCCGGAGCCGAGCACCGCGATGGTGCGGCCGCCCGCCGCGACGGCGGCTTCGTGCGCCGCGGTGTCGATCCCGCGGGCGAGGCCGGAAATGATCGTGAAGCCGGCCTGCGCGATTTGATAAGAAAGCTTCTTCGTCGCCTGCGTGCCGTAATGCGTCGCCCGCCGCGAGCCAACGACACTGATGGCGTGTTTGTCCCGCGCCTCCAGTTTCCCCCAGACATATAATAGCAGCGGTGGATCGTAAGCCTCCCGCAGCGGCGCCGGGTAATCTTCGTCCTGCTGCGTCACAATGGAAATCCCGCGTCCTGCGGCTTCGCGCAGCTCGGTGACGGGATCGGCATGGTCTTGCCAGGACTGGAGGATTTTCGCCGTTTCCTCGCCGATGCCGTCCACCCGCATCAGCCGGTCCTTGGCGGCACCGAGGATCGACGCCGGATCGCCGAAAGTCGCGAGCAGCCGCCGCACGCGCACCGGCCCGATTTTGGGGAGCATGTTGAGGGCGACGAGGGCTTCCTGTGCGGTCATGTGCCCCGGAGACTGTCGATAGATCGCCGACCCGTCAAAGCTGCTTTCCAG
>JAIFNK010000223.1 GCA_020047775.1 Akkermansia sp.
GCTTCGGTGCGGAGGATCCAGGCGCAGAGGCTGTGGAAGGTCTGGATGACGCACTTCTTGGCTTCGGGATTCCCGGACTCCTTGACCGCCGTGCGCATGTGTTCGGCGGCCCGGTTGGTGAAGGTGACACCGAGCGTGAGTTCCGGTGGCATGCCTTCCGCGATCACGGCGGCGAGGCGGTCCGCCATGAGCCGGGTCTTGCCGGTGCCGGCTGGGGCTAATACTAGCAGCGTGCCATGGAGATGGCGGAGGACCTGTTGTTGCTCGGGGTTGGGATAGCTCATCGCCTAACTGTCATGCTGATGCGCGGGGCAGCGGGCGACAAGGTGAAAGCGGGGTTTGTTGGGTAAAACTATCTGTTTTTAAAAACGGGTGGATCGCGGGGATTTCCTGCAATCCCTCCCGCTGATGGTTCTCTCATTTATTCTCGATTTCGTGTAGGAAAAAACTCCGCCGAGGGAGCGGGTTGCCTTGCAGGCCGGGGCGGATTCGGGCAAGGCTCGGGCATGACACGTGAGGATCTGCCGCTGGAACGGCAATTGCGCCAGGAAATCCTGTTTGCCCGGGAACGGGTCTATCGCTTCGGGCGCGCGACGCCGATGGAGCGACTGGACCTCCCGGGGCCGGGGCCGGAAATCTGGGTGAAACGCGAGGATCTATCCGCGGTGAAATCCTACAAATGGCGCGGAGCATGCAACCGGATGGCCGTGCTTTCCCCGGCGGAGGCGGCGCGCGGAGTGGTGACCGCCTCCGCCGGAAACCATGCGCAGGGGGTGGCACTCGCCGCCCGAACGCTCGGTATCCGGGCGCGCATCTACATGCCGCGCTCGACGCCAAAGGTGAAACAAAACGCCGTGCGCCACCACGGCGGCGAGTTCGTCGAAATCCATTTGAGCGGCGACAGTTACGACGAGGCGGTGTCCGCGGCACAGGCGGACGAGGCAGCCAGTGGTGCGGTGTATGTACACGCTTATGACGACATCAAGGTGATGGCCGGCCAAGGCACGCTGGCGGACGAGGTGGTGCTGTCCGGGCACGGCCCGTTCGACGCGGCCTATCTACAAATCGGCGGCGGGGGTCTGGCGGCGGGGGTTTCCAGCTGGTTGAAAACCTATTGGCCGGACATCGAAATCGTCGGCGTGGAAGGCGTCGGCCAAGCGTCGATGAAAGCGGCGCTAACCACCGGCAAACCCGTGGCACTTGAGAGCGTGGACCTGTTCTGCGACGGCACAGCCGTTAGGAAAGCGGGCGAGCTGCCGTTCCTGATCTGCACAGGAACGCTGGCCCGGGTGGAGACGGTGACGAACGCCGAGGTCAGCGATGCGATGCGCGCCCTGTGGGAAGGCCTGCGCTGCATTTCCGAACCCTCCGGCGCGATGGGCCTGGCCGCGGTGTTGAAAAACCGCGAAGCGCTCGCAGGCAAACGCATCCTGGTGGTGCTGTGCGGCGCCAACATCGATTTCCTGCAACTCGGACTCATCGCGCAATCGGTGGGAGCCGGAACGAGAGCGAGCCGCACGCTGCGCGTCCGCATCCCCGAGCGCGCGGGAACCATGCTGGAACTGCTGGACACCTGTTTCGAGGGCCTCGACATCGCGGATTTCCAATACGGCAAGACCAGCGACGAGGAGGCGTGGCCGGCGTTCACGATCCATGCGGAGGATACGGCGGCGCTGGATGCCCTGCCGGAAAAACTCGATGCCCACGGCTTCGCCTGGCAGGATCTAACCGGTGCAGTGGACATCGCCTTCCGGGCGATCCCGCTGCGCGGTGATTTGCTGGAGAATCCGGCATTCCTGCGGCTGGACTTTTACGAGCGGCCGGGGGCGCTGCATGATTTCCTGGGACAGCGGATCCGGGGAAATGCGAGTCTTTGTTATTTCAACTACCGGCAGTCCGGCGAGCGGATCGGTCGGGCACTGATCGGGCTGGACTTCCCCTCCCCTTACGAACGCGAAGCACTGCTGATGACCATTCCCAAACAGGGCGAGGGCTACCGGCTTTGCGAAGCGGTGGATGAAGCGACGAGGAAGCGGGTGGTGGGGAGCTGAGGGGCGAGCACGCTCTCCAGTGCCAGCCCGGGCTCCTGCTCCATCACGCGGATGAAGTCGGCCTCTCCGGAAGGCCGTCCGTCGAGGATGCGCTTGTCGCGGATGAGGAGCTTGCGGAATTGTTTGGTTTCCCCGGAATGGGCAATCCAGTCGGCGACGTTTGCCTCGATGAACTCGTCAATCCACGGCTCATGCATGGCTGCGTCGAGCCGGGCACGGGCGGCTTGTCGGCGGGCGAGCGCCAGGGCATCTGGAACTTTGAGCGGCGGATCGGAGAGGAATCCACGGTGAAACGCCAGCTCGTCTTCCGGCTTCTCCCACCAGACGGTGGGGGCGCTAGTCCGGTCGCTCACGCCCGCTTGAATCCCCGCAGGAGTCGCCAAAAAGGTCAACCGTATGGGATCCACACCCGATCCAAAACTGCTTGTGAAACTTTTCACAAAGCACGCTTGCCCGGTCCACCCCGGATGGACATATTCCCGCGCGAACACCGCCGGGCTCTTCTTGCACAAGCGTCCGGCGCTCTTATTTAGCCATGAGCGACACACCTTCGGCGACTGCGGAACTGAAACTGCCCAAAGACCTTGCCGCCGAAAAAGGCTTGGTCAATGTCCAGATCGATGGAATTTGGCACCAATTCCCCAAGGGCACCCGCATGATCGAGGCTTGCCGCCAAGCGCAGGTCATCGTTCCCCATTATTGTTACCACCCGAAACTCAGCTCCCCGGGAAATTGCCGGATGTGCCTCGTGCAAATGGGCATGCCACCCCGCCCCGCACCGGGACAGGAACCACAGCGCGATGAGAACGGCTACGAAATCATCGGCTGGATGCCGCGGCCGGTCATCGCCTGCGCCAACACCATCGGCGAAAACATGGGCATCCGCACCACCGGCGAGCTTGTCGAAAAATGCCGCGAGGGCGTCATGGAGTTTCTCCTCATCAATCACCCGCTCGACTGCCCGATCTGCGACCAAGCCGGCGAATGCCGCCTCCAGGAACAATCCGTGCAACACGGCCGCGGCGTCTCGCGCTTCGTGGACATGAAGGTGAAAAAGCCGAAAAACGTCGAAATCGGCCCGCGCATCCGCCTCGACGACGAGCGCTGCATCATGTGCAGCCGCTGCATCCGCTTCATGGACGAAGTCGCTTCCGATCCGGTGCTCGGCTTCACCCAGCGCGGCACCCACACCACCCTCACCGTTCACCCGGGTCGCCTGCTGGACTCGAATTACTCGCTCAACACCGCCGACATCTGCCCGGTCGGTGCGCTGACATCCAATGACTTCCGCTTCCAAATGCGCGTCTGGTTCCTCAAGGAAACCCCAGGCATCGACGTGAATTGCGGCACCGGCACCAACATCACCATCTGGACCCGCGGAAACAAAATCCACCGCATCACCCCGCGCCTGAACGACGAGGTGAACTCCGCCTGGATGCCCGACTCGCATCGCCTGAATTTCCACTACATCGACGGCGAAGCCCGCCTCACCGAGCCACTTGAAAGGGGAACAGGCATCTTGCCTGTTTCTTCTGTTCCATCATTTTCCACCACCACCTGGCCCGCCGCCATCGCCTCCGCCGCCGCCAAAATCAAAGCCACCCCCGCCGCCCAAACCGCGATCATCGCCTCAGGCCGCATGACCAACGAGGAACTCTTCCTCACCCGCGCCCTCGCTGCGGAAATCGGCACCGGCCAGCTCGCACTCGTCCCCCGCTTCGCCGAAGCCGACGCCCTGCTCATCGCCGCCGACCGCAACCCGAACACCACCGGTGCCAAGCTGGTCCTCGGAACCGAAGATCCCTTCGCCCACCTCGACTCCATCCGCGAAGGCGTCCGCAACGGCTCCATCAAATCCCTCATCGTGCTCGGCGACGACCTCATCACCGACGCCGGCTTCACCACGGAAGACCTCGGAAAACTCGATTTTCTCCTGCAAACCAGCGTGCTCGCGAATCCCACCGCCGAGCAAGCTCACATCGTCCTGCCCTCCGCCGCCTTCGCCGAAAAGCGCGGCTCCATGGTCAACCTCGCCGGCCGCCTCCAGCGACTCAACCGCGCCGTCGAACCTCAAGGCCAGGCGCACGACGATTGGGAAATCCTCCGCGACCTGCTGCTCGCCATCTCCGGCGACACCAACCAGGTCCATCAGATCGAGGATGTCTTCAAAGTGCTCGCCGAAAACGTCCCCGCCTTCAACGGCCTCACTCTCTCGAAAATCGGCCATCAAGGCACGCAAATCGCTGACACCGGCTATCAGATCCCCCTTCTCGCCAACGAGCGCGCCCGCAAGGCGGCGGGATTGATTAATGGGTAATTTAACCAATAACTTCTAACATTTAACTTTTACCCTTCTTCCCAGCACCCCATGCCGGAACTCATTTTCCAAATCGCCATCATCATCACCAAGATCGTCATCCTGACCTTCATGGTGGTCCTGCCGCTGGTTCCCGTTTCCGTTTACTTCGAGCGGCGCTTCTCCGCCGTCATCCAGGACCGTGTCGGACCTAACCGGGTCGGCATCCCGCTGACTTTGCTCGGATTCAAAAAGGACTTCCACCTCTTCGGCCTGATCCAACCGATAGCCGACGGCTTGAAACTTTTCCTCAAGGAAGACTTCACTCCGGCCCACGTCCGCAAGGCGTTTTACTGGATGGCTCCGGCGCTCACCGTCGTTCCCGCGCTTATCACCGTTTGCGTCGTCCCCTTCGGCTCGCCCATCAGCATCTTCGGCCACACTGAAAAACTCGTCATCGCGGATCTCGACATCGGGCCGCTGTTCGTTTTCTCCGTCGCTTCTCTATCCGTTTACGGCATCACCCTCGCCGGTTGGTCCTCCAACTCGAAGTTCCCCTTCATCGGCGGCGTGCGCTCCACGGCCCAGATGATTTCCTACGAAATCGCCCTCGGCCTCTCCATTATCCCGGTGCTGATGTATTACGGCGATCTCAACCTCAGCACCATCGTCCAACAGCAAGCCGACCACGGCTGGCTGCTGCTGCCACTGTGGGGCCACGACGCGGACCACACCTTCATCAGCAAGCTGCTGTTCTGGTTCCCCGCCGCCATTGCTTTCCTGATTTTCACCATCTCCATCTTCGCGGAAACCAACCGCATGCCCTTCGACCTTCCCGAGTGCGAAACCGAACTCGTCGGCGGCTATCACACGGAATACTCCTCGATGAAATTCGCCATGTTCTTCATGGGCGAATACGCCGCCATGGTCATCGGCTCGGCGCTCATCATCACGCTCTTCCTCGGCGGTTGGTCGATCGGCTTCGGTGCCGACGCCTGGGTCTCCCAGCTCCACATCGGCGACTTCTACTTCGGCGGACTCATCCACCTCGGTTGTTTCATGACCAAGCTCATCGGCTTCATCCTGTTCTTCATCCTCGTCCGTTGGACCGTGCCGCGGTTCCGTTATGACCAACTCATGAAACTCGGCTGGGTCGTGTTCTTCGAAGCCGCGCTCATCAACGTCTTCCTCGCGGCACTCATCGTCGCCGCTCCCCAGCTCGAAAAAACCATCATCGGCGTCGGGGCCGTTCTGCTCGTCATCGTCACCGCCGCGGTGATCTGGGTCGCCAAGGTTTCCGAGGAAACTCCGAAAGTTCTCCGTGCCTGATCTACAACTTCGCACACCTTCATCTCATGGCCGTCGTCAAACTCCAGCGCCCGAAACTCAATTTCGGTGAGAAAATCTACTTCGGAGCCCTCATCAAAGGCTTCTTCCTCACCATGACCCACGCGGTCAAATCCCTGCGTGGCAAATCTGTCGGAGCCGACGAACTCGCCTCCTCCGGCCTTGGCGTGACGATGCAGTTCCCCGAACAACGCTGGGACGAGCACCTGCCCGAATACTACCGCGGTGCCCCCACCCTCGTCACCGACGAACAAGGCCGCGAACGCTGCGTTTCCTGCCAGCTCTGCGAATTCATCTGCCCGCCCAAAGCCATCAAAATCGTCCCCAGCGAGATCCCGTCCGACGACCCATGGGTCAAGGTGGAAAAGCGCCCGCTGGAATTCGAGATCGACATGATCCGCTGCATCTACTGCGGCATGTGCGAGGAAGTCTGCCCGGAGCAAGCCATCTATCTGCGCAAGGACTACCTCATCACCGGCCTCAAGCGCGCCGACATGGTCCACGACAAAAAGAAGCTCTACGAAATCGGCGGCACCCGCGCCGGCCTCGTCAACAAGTGGAATGAGCTGAAATAACTTTTTCTAATATCCCATGCCCTCTTATCTTTTCTGGCTCTTCTCCACCGTCATGCTCATCGGCGGGGTTTCCGTGATCGCCTTCCGCAATCCGGTTTCCAGCGCAATGTCCGTGGTCACCTGCTTCGTCGGTCTCGCCGGTTTGTTCATCGGCCTCAGCGCCTTCTTCGTCGGCGTGATTCAAATCCTCGTCTATACCGGCGCGGTGATGGTGTTGTTCCTCTTCATCATCATGCTGCTCGACCTCAAGGATGAGGAAAAAGCCGCCAAACCCCTGCTGCCCATCGCGGCCGGTATCGCCTTGGTCGCCGCTTTCATGGTGCAACTCATCGGCATCCTTTCCCGCACGCCGGATGTGATCGCACCGAATCTCGACAAGGAATCGCTCGCCGCGGCCGCCAGCGGATTTCCAGCGACCAGCAAAATCGCCACCACGCTCACCCAGGGAAAACTCCCCGACGTCCATCTCATCGGTCACACGCTTTTTACCGATTACAACCTTCCGCTCCAGATCCTCGGTGTCCTGCTGCTCGTCGCCACAGTCGGTGTCGTCGTCCTCTCAAAACGCCAGGCGGAATAAATTTATTATCTGATCACTCCTCACTGATCACTAGCAACTTCTTAAAATGGCCACTCTCAACGACTACCTGCTCGTCTCCGGGCTCCTCTTCGCCATCGGCCTCGCCGGCGTGGTACTGCGCCGGAACATCATCATCGTCTTCATGTGCCTGGAGCTCATGCTCAGCGCGGCGAACCTCACGCTGGTCGCGTTTTCCCGCTTCCACGTCTCGCCTAACGGCCTGCCAGATTACAACGGCCAGATGCTCGTCTTCTTCGTCATCACCGTCGCCGCCGCGGAAGTCGCCGTCGGACTCGCGATCATCGTCGCCCTCTACCGCGCCCGTCAAACCATCCACACCGACGAGCTGACCAGCCTGAAGGGCTGATTTTTCTCTGATCACTGATCACTGATCACTTTCCACTCATGCCAATGAATCTCGCCTGGATCCTCCTCTTCCTCCCGCTCGCCGTCGCGGCGGCGAACCAACTTGTCCTGAAAATGACCGGGCTCGCGCCGATCATTTCGGTGGCCTCCGCGTTGGTGACCTTCGTCATCGCCCTGCTGCTGCTGGGTAAAAATGAAACCTCCCATTTCGCCTGGGCGACCATCGGCGATTTTTCCATCAACATCGGCATCAAGCTCGACCAACTTTCCACCGGCATGATGATCGTCGTCACCGGCGTC
>JAIFNK010000041.1 GCA_020047775.1 Akkermansia sp.
GACGAGCTCGTCGACCACGAACTGCTGCGCCTGCAAGTGAGGGAACTCGACCCGCCACTCACCGTCAGCGACGAGGAGATCAACGAGCGCCTGCGCCGCCTCGTCGGCCGGTTCGAGAGCAAGGGAGCACTCGAAACCGCGATGAAATCCCAGGGAATCCCCATGGAAATGGATCTCCGCGACCGCCTCGCTGCGAGAATCCGGCAGGAAAAACTCATCGCCCTGCGCATCGGCGATTCCATCAAAGTCACCGACGGGGAAGCGCGCGAATGGTTCGCGAAAAACCAACAATCCATCGCCCTGCCCGAGCGCGTCGAGGCGCGGCATGTCTTCATTCCCGCGCTCGACCACCCGCCGGAAGAGGCGAAGCAGAAGCTCGACGCCGCACTCGTCGAACTAACGAAAAAGAAAAAAGACTTCGCCACTCTCGCCAAGGAACTCAGCGAGGACCCCGCCACCAAAGACAGAGGCGGCGCACTCGGTTGGATGACCCGCGACCGCCTGCCCGTCGATTTCGCGGCACCTGTTTTTTCACTGAAAATCAACCAGCCTACGCTCGTCCGCACCACGCTCGGCTGGCACCTCGTCGAAGTCACCGCCCGCAAACCCGCCGAGCCACGCACATTCGAGCAAGCGAAGCCTGAAATCCTCGCCGCCCTCGAAGCGATCAAACGCCGCCAAGCCACTGCGGATTTCCGCAAGTCCCTCCGGCAATCGGAAGCCGCGGAGGTTGAGATCTCCGGAGACAAGCAAAATTGAATTCCGCATCAAAGTTTCCAACCGGTGTGCCGTTTTCCCTCATGACACCGTCTGACTGCTAGAACTGCCGTTCCTGCCACCGCCCCCTGTCCTCGGCCGCAGCCGGCGACTTGTGTCCCGGCGGGGTGTGGTTGGAAAACCGCCAAAATGCTGTCCGCGTGATTGGTGTGGCCTGCGCGTTTGACATCTCCGCCCGGTTTTAGACACTCCGTGCATGTACGAAACCGCAGGCAAATTGAAATGGATCGGCACCACCCAGAGCTTCGCGAGTGGCTTCACCAAACGGGAATTCGTGGTCACCACCGCCGCCGACAAATATCCGCAGGACCTCAAGTTCGAGGTCGTCAAAGACAAGTGCCCGCTGCTCGATCCGTTCGAACTCGGTCAGGACGTGCAGGTCAGCTTCGACATCCGCGGAAACGAGTATAACGGAAAATATTACGTCAACCTGGCGTGTTGGAAAATCCAGGCGGGCGATGCGTCGGCAGGTCCGTCCAGTGGAGCAAGAGAACCTGCGGGACGGCCGGCCGCGGCCTCATCCAGCAACGAGCCATCCGCCGCCGACCTTCGTGGCAACGATGATTTCGACCACGACGAACCCCCGTTCTGATGCCAGTCGGAGCGCGGAATTCATTCCGCGCAAAGACGTCGTAACTTCCCGGGCGGAATAAATTCCGCGCTCCAGTCACCAAGCCGGCAGACCCAACATCTCCGGCAGGGCTTCCCTGGGTCGCCAGGTGAGAATCTCCGGATCCCCGGAAGTGATCAGCACCGTGTGCTCGAAGTGGGCGGAAGGCTTCCGGTCCTCGGTGATGACCGTCCACCCGTCGTCCAGAATCCTGACAGTTGGTACCCCGGCGTTGACCATCGGCTCGATCGCCAAAGTCATGCCGGGCTCCAGCGTGGGAGACTTCCCCTGTGGCCGGTAGTTAGGCACCTGCGGTTCCTCGTGCAGGCGACGACCGACACCATGGCCCACGAACTCGCGGACGATAGTGAATCCATGGGGCTTGGCGAACGCCTCCACCGACCCGCAAAGGTCGGCGAGTTTCCGCCCGGCACGGGCGTGCTTGATGGCCTCGAACAACGACTGCTCGGTAACAGCTAACAGACGTTTCGTCTCGAGCGGGATGTCACCCGCCGCCACCGTCGTCGCGTTGTCGCCGATGAAGCCGCTTTTCATGATGCCGACGTCGATTTTCACGATGTCACCCGGCATGATTTTACGTGGTCCGCCGATGCCATGGACGACCTCTTCATTGATGGAAATACAGGTGTAGCCGGGAAATCCCCGGTAGCCGAGGAACGCGCTCTTGCAGTCGTGCTCGCGCATCATCTCCGCAGCCAGTTGGTCGATTTCACCCGTGGTCCGCCCGGGAGCCACCTCCTTGGCAAGTGCCTGTAAAATGGTGGAGGCGATGGTGCCGGCCTTGCGCATGAATTCGATCTCACGCGGTGACTTGATAGGAATGCGGGTTCTGCGGGACACGATGTTGAAACAAAAATTGAGGAACGGGATTTTCAAGCGGGAAGGGTCGGGAAGATCGAAAGCAGTTTCGCCGCCACTTCATCCTGCGGGGCCGTCGCATCACAAGGAGAAAGGCGCCCCAGGCGACGATAGTGTTCGATGACGGGCTGTGTCAGACGGACGAACTCCGCATGCCGGCTGCGGAAATTTTCCTCGCTGTCGTCCGCCCGGCGGCTCGCGGGGCGGTTACAAACCGGGCAATTCCCGTCAACGTCGAGTTGCCGTGACTGACCGGACCAGCGGCACTCCGGGCACTCGACGCGGTCATGAATCCTGGCGATTAGATCGGAAACACTCACCTCCAGGGAGATGGCGACATCGATCTTCAAGTCGCACCGCTCCAGCCAGTCGTCCAGGAAGACCGCCTGAGGAAGGCTGCGCGGAAATCCATCGAGCACCCATCCGCCGGTTTGGCGGGAAAGCCAGTCGGCGATGATGGGACACATCAGCCCGTCCGGCAGGTATTCGCCGCGCGCGAGGATCGGCTCCGCTTGTTTCCCCAAATCCGTCCCGGCCTCGACATGCTCGCGAAGCAAGGCTCCGGTGCTGAGATACCCGAGACCCAGGCTGGCCGCAAGCCGTCTCCCCTGAGTGCCCTTGCCGGAAGCCGGAGGCCCTAGCAGGACAACACGGAACATCCTGGCGGCGGAAGTGATCAATGGGTCGTGTTGTAGATATACGCCGTGATACCGATGACGATCAGCACGGCGATCACGACCCAGAGATAGAGAATCGCCGAGCGCGGGGCCGCACCACTGGTTTGGCTGAGGCGGTCGTAGCGGCCCTTGAGTTTTCCTTTGCGGAGGAAGCCATCATAGTGCTTCTGGAGCAACTGGGTTTCCACCTGGCGCATCACGTCAAGCACCACGCCGACCATGATCAGCAAGGAGGTGCCACCGAAGAATTGAAGGACGAGCGATCCGGGCGGAAGACCTACCAGTTTGCCGGTGAGCACCGGCAGGACGAAGATGGCCACCATGAAGAACGCACCGGCGAAGGTCAGGCGGGTCATCGTGAAATCGAGGAAGTCCGCAGTCGGCTTGCCGGGACGGACGCCCGGGATGTAGCCGCCGTTGCGCTTGAGATCCTCGGCGATTTGCGAAGGCTGGAACATCATGGCCACCCAGAAATACGAGAACAGGAAGATACCGATGCCACCGAGAATGTAGAACCAAATGCCACCTTGCGAAAGTTGGCCGTAAAGCTTCACCGCCCATGGCTGGCCGGAGACTCCGGGAATCCACTGCAGCATCAGCGGCGGCAGCGACAACACGGCGGAGGCGAAAATGATCGGCATAACACCCGCATAATTGACTTTGAGTGGCAGATACTGGGTCTGGCCGCCGAACTGTTTGCGACCGACGACGCGCTTGGCGTATTGCACGGCGATCCGGCGCTGGGCCTGGGTGATCGCGATGGTCGCCGCGATGACGACAAGCAGAAGCGCGATCATGACGACCATCCACATGGCGTTGAAGGCGTTCACCGTGCCGTCGGATGGAATGAAGTATTTCCAAGCCTGGATCAAAGCGCCGGGCAGTGCGGAGATGATGTTGACGGTGATGATAATGGAAGTGCCGTTGCCGATTCCCTTCTCCGTGATTTGGTCGCCGATCCACATCAGGAGCACCGTGCCTGCGACGATGGTCGTGACGGTCAAAGCGATCCAGGTGAAAGACGGATCGGGGACCAGGTTGCCGAATTTTTCAATCCCCTGCATGTAGGGAATGTTGCCGGGATTGGTCAACGACTTCGCGACGAAAAAACCTTGGACCAACGCGATGCCAATCGTGATGTAGCGGGTATATTGGGTGATCTTCTGGCGACCACCATCCTCACGGGCGAGCCGGGAAAGCTTGGGTACGACGGCCGTCATCAGCTGCACCATGATCGATGCGGAAATGTACGGCATGATTCCGAGGGCGAAGATGCCCGCCTGTTGGAGACCGCCACCGGAGAACACCGTGAGCAGTGCGGAGATTCCGCCGCCGGTCGCAGGATCCTTCGTCTGGCTGTCGAGCCACGCCTTGATCACGGTGGCATCGACGCCGGGAATGGTGATGTGCACGCCCAGACGGATGATGACGATCAGGGCGAGGGTGAAAAGAATCCTGTCCCGGAGTTCGGGGATTTTCCAAGTGTTGGTAAACGCTGAAATCATGGCTGATGGGTGAGAAGGATGACGCTAAGTGTTATAAAAACGATGAGGAAGCGCGTGTGTGCGCTTCCTCATCGGAAATCAGAGATCAAATGAAGTGATCAAGCAGTTGGCTCGGTAACCGTGCCACCCGCTTTTTCGATCTTTTCACGAGCGGAAGCACTGGCATTGTTTACCACGAGGTGGAACGCCTTGGTGATCTCGCCCACGCCGAGAACCTTGATCTTGTCGTAGGTGCCATTGACGAGGCCTTGGCCCTTGAGCGCGGCTTCGTCGATGGTGGCACCGGCGTCAAACAGATCGTCGAGTTCGCCGACGTTGAATACGCAGAACTTGTCGCGGAAGTCGTAGTTGTTGAAACCACGCTTCGGAAGACGACGGTGGAGGGGCATCTGGCCGCCTTCGAAACCGACACGGGTGCCGGAACCGGAGCGGGCCTTCTGGCCCTTGTTGCCTTTGCAGGAGGTTTTGCCATGACCCGAGCTTTCGCCGCAACCAAGGCGCTTGACCTTGTGCTTGGAGCCGGGATTCGGGCTGAATGAATGAAGTTCCATTGTATTTGAAGAGTTGTTGGATTGGAAGATCGGTCCGATCTGTCAGATCAGACTGATCTGTCGGATCGGATTAGATTGCCTGCTCCCGCTTTTTCTTGCCGCGGCCACCGAGAACCTGGTCACGGGTGCGGAGTTGGGAGAGGGCTTTGAGGGTGGCTTTGACCACGTTGGCGTGGTTGGAGGAACCCATCGACTTGGCGAGGATGTCGCGGATGCCGACGGCTTCGCAAACGGCGCGCACACCGCCACCGGCGATGATGCCCGTTCCCGGAGACGCTGGCTTGAGGAGAACCTTGCCACCACCGAACTCGGCGTAGATTTCGTGAGGAATCGTGCCGTCAACAATGCTCATCGAAACGAGCACCTTGCGGGCTCCTTCGCTGGCTTTCTTGATGGCGTCCGCCACTTCGTTCGCCTTGCCGTAGCCGAGTCCGACCTTGCCGACCTTGTTGCCGGTAACAACGAGAGCGGAGAAGCTGAAACGACGACCGCCTTTGACTACCTTGGCGCATCGGTTGATGAAGACGACCTTTTCGGAGAGTTCGTTGCCTTCGGCATCGGTCGGAGCGGCGCGCTCTTCACGACGTGGACCACCGCGACCGCGACCGCCCTGGCCACCGCCGCCACCGCCTTGGTAGCCGCCACCACCACCGCCGCCACCTTGATAACCGCCGCCTTGGCCGCGGTTACCTTGATAGCCGCCCTGGGAGGGTGCGGAGCCTGCGATCGGACCGAGCACTGGCTTGGCCTCTGCCGGCGCTGCGGCCGGGGTTTCGTTTTCTGGAATTGTTACCATGATGTTTGTCAGGTCAGAGCGTTAGAATTGGAGTCCGGCTTCACGCGCCGCGTCGGCGAGTGCTTTGACCTTACCATGATAGAGGTGGCCGCCGCGGTCGAAGACGACGGCGCTGATGTTGGAACCCTTGGCGCGCTCGGCGAGGAGCTGGCCGACTTTCTGCGAGCTCTCGATGTTCGAGGAGCCGTTTTCGAAAGACTTGTCGAGCGTGGAGGCGGAGATCAGGGTCCGGCCGGCCGCGTCGTCGATGATTTGGGCGTAGATGTGTTGGTTCGAGTAGTGAACGGCCAGACGTGGACGTTCGGCAGTGCCGGAAACCTTCCGGCGGATGCGGTTGTGGATCTTGCGACGGATCGACTTGCGATTGATGGTGCTCATGGTGCCGTAAATGTGTTGAGGTGTGGGGCGACGGTAATGGATTATTTGCCGACGCTCTTGCCTTCCTTGCGGCGAACTTTCTCACCGACGTAGCGAACGCCCTTGCCCTTGTAGGGTTCAGGTGGATAGAAACCACGGACTTCGGCAGCGAACTGACCGACGAGTTGCTTGTCGATACCTTCCACCTTGATCTTGGTGTTTTCAACGACAGTGACGTTGAGACCCGAAGGGATGGGGTGAAGGAGCGGATGCGAACGGCCGAGGGAGAGGTCAAGGTCCGAGCCCTTGACCGCCGCACGGAGACCGACGCCGATGATTTCAAGATCCTTCACGAATCCCGTGGAGACGCCGACGATCATGTTCTGAACGAGGCTGCGGGCGGTGCCGTGGAGGGCTTTGTGCTGACGAAGCTCGGTGGCGCGTGAGACGACAACAGTGCCGTCTTCGCTGGTGAGCGAGATGCCTTCGGGAAGCGGGAAGTCGAGTTTGCCCTTGGGGCCTTCGACGATCACCGTGCGGCCGTCAAGTTTGACGGCGACCTTCGCGGGGACAGAGATTGGTTTGAGTCCGACTCGTGACATGGTAGTGTTTTCCTTTTTACGAGTTAGGGTTTACCAGACGTTGGCGAGGAGCTCGCCGCCGAGGTTTTGCTTCTTGGCGGATCCACCGGACATGACGCCCTTGGAGGTGGAGACGATGGAGATGCCCAGACCGGACATGACGCGTGGAACCTCGTTGGCGCCGATGTAGTGGCGGCGGCCGGGAGTGGAGACGCGCTTGAGGTCGGTGAGGACCGAGCGGCCGTCGATGAACTTCGGCTTCAGCTTGAGCGTGGTGCGCTCGCCGGTGACGACTTCATAGTTCCAGAGGTAGCCTTCTTCCTGGAGGATGCGGGCGATGTCCGCCTTGATCTTGGAATAAGGAGCGGTGAATTCCTCGTTGCCGGCGCGGGCGGCGTTTTTGAAACGCGTGAGGAAATCGGAGATTGGATCGGTGAGAACTGCCATAACAGGTGCTTTCTTTTAGATGGGGTGCGGTGTGTTAGTTGGCAGCGGCGGCTTCGGCTTCAACTTCGTTGGCCTTCTTCATGTCGCGGAACGGCATGCCAAGCTCCATGAGCAGGGCGCGTCCTTCAGCGTCGGTTGGCGCGGAGGTCACGAAAATCAGGTCGAAGCCGATAGTGCGCTTGATCTGGTCGATTTCGATTTCCGGGAAAATGGATTGGTCACTGATGCCACAGGCGTAGTTGCCGCGGCCGTCGAACGACTTCGAGGAAATCCCGCGGAAGTCGCGGATGTTCGGAGCGGTGACGTTGATGAACCGGTGCAT
>JAIFNK010000179.1 GCA_020047775.1 Akkermansia sp.
CCGCGAACCAGACTCCATCAAGCGGAAACTTCACGGTTCGCAAAATAAAGTGATTCGATAGGTTTTCCGCAGGAGGCTTGAAATGCCCGGATGCTTCCCTAAGGTGCGGCCCCGCCATGCAGCTCAGCGCCATTGTCGAAGCCCTTCTCATCGCCTCTCAAAATCCCCTGCCCACCGGGGAAATTGCCAGGCTGGTCCGCGCCCGTGTCGCCGAAGCGGAGGATGTGCGTGCCCGCGACATCGCCGACGGCAAAGAGTCGCCGCCCTTGCCGGACTGGCTGACGGCCCTCGCCGCGACGACTCCGGAAAACGTGGCTGATGCCATCGTCGCACTGAGCCAGGCCTACGAAGAAAGCCAGCGCGCGTTCACCATCATCGAGCGTCCGAAAGGCTGGAAGGTATTCACGCGGATGGAATACGGCGAATTCGTCCGCCAACTTTTCCCCGGCCGCAAGCCGGAGCGCATGAGCGGCCCGGCCATGGAAACACTGGCAATCATCGCCTACCGCCAGCCAATCACCAAGGCCGCCATCGAGGCGGTCCGGGGCGTGGCGTGCGACGGGATGATCCAAAAACTGCTCGACCGCGACCTGATCCGCATCGGTGGCCGCGCGGAGCTTCCCGGGCGGCCGCTGCTGTATGAAACCACGGATTTGTTTTTCGAACACTTCGGCATCCGCTCCATCGACGACCTCCCGAATTCGTCAGAACTCCGCAAGATAAAACTGCCCGAGCCGAAAGAGACACCCCCACCCGCCGCCGATCCTGAGCAGCAACTGGCGCTTGGCGCCATGGGCATCCCCGCCGCTGCGGCTGCCGACGAAGCCGCCCCCGAAGCCTAACCCTCTCCTTCCCTTCCTCACGTGAACCTCGACAACATCCGCAGCCAGATCGACACCATCGATCACGACCTGCTCGACCTCCTCTCCCGCCGCGCCGAACTGGTCCATGAAGTGGGCGTGGTGAAAAAGCGCGATGGCCTGCAAATCTACGCCCCGGAACGCGAGGAAGCCCTGCTCCGCCGCCTCATCGAGATGAACCACGGCCGCCTGCCGGAGAAGTCCATCCGCGCGATTTACCGGGAAATCATGTCCGCCGCGCTCGCGCTGGAGGACGATCTGACCATCGCCTACCTCGGCCCGGAAGGAACGTGGACCCACCAGGCGGCGATCAAAAAATTCGGCCACTCGGTGAACTATTCCCCGCAGCCGAATTTCTCCGATGTCTTCGACCAGGTCGCCCGCCGGGCGGTGAGTTACGGCGTCGTGCCGATCGAGAACTCCACCGAAGGCGCGGTCTCGCACACGCTGGACCTGTTCGTGGACTCGCCGCTGCACATTTGCGCGCAGATTTTGCTCCGCATCGAAAACGGGCTGATGGCGGCGATCCCGCGCGAGCAAATCAAGACGCTCTATTCACATCCGCAGGTGTTCGGCCAGTGCCGCGCGTGGATTTTGAGAAATTTCCCGGAAGCGGATCTCGTCGAGGTTTCCTCCACCACCAAAGCCGCGCAAATCGCCCGCGACCAAGCTGCCCAGGGAGCCGCCGCGCTCGGTGGCCCGCTTGCCGCGGAAATGTACGGACTCACGCTGCTCGAAGAATCCATCCAGGACCGTGCGACCAACACCACGCGCTTCCTCGTCATCGGCGAAAAACCCTGCCCGCCGACCGGCAACGACCGGACTTCCATCCTTTTCGCCATCCACGACCGCCCCGGTTCGCTGGTCAAAGCGCTCCAGGCCTTCGATCAATTCCACATCAACCTGTCGAAAATCGAGTCCCGCCCGTCCAAGCGGAAAGACTGGGAATACATCTTCTACGTCGATCTCGCCGGCCATTGCGACGATCCTAAAGTCGCCGAAGCCCTCGCCGAGCTCGGCAAACATTGCTCGCTCGTCAAACTGCTCGGTTCTTACCCGGATGCCGGCGAGTGAGCAAATCGCGTCTCAGGTGGCAGGTTTCCTGCTAAATTCCGTTCACAGGCAGGATCTGGCGGCACGCAGGAAAATTCACTGCATTGCAAGCTAGCCTTCCCGAATTAAAGCTGAGTAGCATCCCGTCGCATGAATGGAACCGTGGAATTAATCTTTGATGGCAAGCCCCTGGTGCTGCCCACCGTCGTTGGAACTGAAGGAGAGGTCGGCATCGACATCGCCACCCTGCGCGCAAAAACCGGGTGTATCACGCTCGATCCCGGTTATGGAAATACCGGTGCCTGCGAGAGCGCGATCACTTTCATCGACGGCGAAAAAGGCATCCTCCAGTATCGCGGCTACGACATCGCCGAGCTCGCCCAAAAAAGCACCTTCGTCGAGACCGCTTACCTGCTCATTTACGGTGAACTCCCCACCTCCGCGCAGCTCGCCGAGTTTTCCGGACTACTCACGGATAACGAGATGCTCCATGAGGGCATGCGCCATCACTTCGAAGGATTCCCGCCCACCGCCCACCCGATGGCGATCCTTTCCTCGATGATCAACGCGGCTTCGTCCTATCATCCGGGCCTCATCAACGCCCGGGAAGAGCGCTTCCCCTACCACGCCGCGCGCCTGATTTCCCAAGTGCGCACCATCGCCGCCTTCTCATATCGCAAGGCCCACGGACTGCCTTCGATCTATCCGAAAACCACTCTCAAATACACGGCGAATTTCCTGCACATGATGTTCTCGTATCCCGGTGAGGACTGCGAACTCAAGCCGGAGATCGTCCGCGCGCTCGACCTCATTTTCCTGCTCCACGCCGACCACGAGCAGAACTGCTCCACCTCCACCGTGCGGATGGTCGCCTCCAGCCGCGCCAATCTTTTCGCCTCCGCCTCCGCCGGCGTCTGCGCCCTGTGGGGCCCGCTCCACGGCGGTGCCAACCAAGCCGTGCTCGAAATGCTCGAGGAAATCCACAAGGAAGGCGACGACGGCACGAAATTCCTCACCGCCGTCAAAGACAAGACCGGCAACCGTCGCCTGATGGGCTTCGGCCACCGAGTTTACAAGAATTTCGACCCGCGCGCCGTCATCATCAAGGAGCAGTGCGACAAGGTGCTCGCCCAACTTCACGTCTCCGACCCGCTGCTCGACATCGCCAAGAAACTCGAGGAAATCGCCCTCCACGACGAATACTTCGTTTCCCGCAAGCTCTACCCGAACGTCGATTTCTACAGCGGCATCATCATGCGCGCCATTGGCATCCCGATGGACATGTTCACCGTGCTGTTCGCCATCGGCCGGATGCCGGGCTGGATCGCCAATTTCAAGGAAGTCATGGACGATCCGGACAGCCGCATTTCCCGGCCGCGCCAGATCTACACCGGTGCGACCCTCCGCAACTACAAGCCGCTCGCCGAGCGGGCTTGAAGCCTGGGGGGAATCCCGAAGTCCATCGCGAACGATCATGCTGCCGACTGAGCGCGGGGGACTGAAGATTCTGAGGCTCGGCTTACTGCTCAGCGCTTGCGGCTGGGGAATCTCGTTTTTCTTCACCTTCGCGCCCTGGCAGACTGCGGCGAGTCAGCTTTACGATATGGGCGCCAACGAAATCCCCTATGACCCGCTGCTCGATTATTGGCTGCGGATGGCGTCTTGCGCTTTCGGCTGCATCGGAATCGCTTCCGCGCTTGCATGCCTGCGTCCGGCGAAATTCACGGGAATGATCAGCCTGCTGGGACCGTTTCATTTCATCGTCGGCTCGACATTGGCGGTGGCGGCCTATCAGAACCACCTCACTCCGGAACTGCATTCGACATTCATCCCGGATATCACGTTTTGTTTCCTGACCGGGCTTTTGATTTTAGTTCCCCAGCTCCGTGAATTCCTGCGGAAACAAAAACTATCTTAAACAGCGTCGGCCACCCGGCTCGGCCGTCAGGCCCGCCGCGGGCGGAAGCCCATCGCGAACCGCAGGACCACGAGCGGCAGCGCGCATAACACCAGTGCCGCCACCGCAGTCTTGAATCCGGGGTAAACCCTCGCGCAGTCGCGATCCAGAGCCGTCAGCGATTCCGACACCACCTGCTCCTTGGGCACGTAAAACGCCGGGTGCGTCGGCATTCCCGGTGAATTTTCTCCCCGCCGCGCGACATTGCCGAACTCGGTGCGCACCGGTCCGGGGCACACCGCCAGCACCGGGATCGAATGCCCGCGCAGTTCGATGCGCAGCGCCTCAGAGAAACTCGTCACGTAAGCCTTCGTCGCCGCATACACCGCGAAATCCGGGATCGGAATCACACTGGCGAGCGAGCTCACATTGATGACCGCGCCATGGGCACGGCGGATCATTTCGGGTAGCAGGGCGTGCGTGAGATGGGTCAGCGCCTCGATGTTGACGTGCAGCATGGACTCGAGTTTCCCCCAGTCCGCCGAGGCGAATTCCCCGTAATCTCCCAGACCGGCGTTATTTACCAACAGGTCGGGCATCCACCCGATTTCCGACAGGCGCTCCAACAACCGCTCGCGTTCGGAAGGTTGATTCAAATCCACTTGGAAAACCGCCACCGCCACATGGGGAAAGCGCGTGCGAACCCGCTCCGCCAGGACTTCCAACAGTGGTTCCCGGCGTGCGACCAGCACCAGCTTGCCCACCCGCGGCGCGATCTGCA
Organism: Akkermansia sp.; assembly: GCA_020047775.1. Lineage (GTDB taxonomy): Bacteria > Verrucomicrobiota > Verrucomicrobiia > Verrucomicrobiales > Akkermansiaceae > Luteolibacter. The sequence goes on from JAIFNK010000179.1 coordinate 4,592, forward strand.
GGGCGAACTCCTCACCGAGCCCGGACGAAGCGCCGGTGACGAGCGCACAAGAATACAAAGGTGTTTCTGGCATGGCCGGTGGTTACACCACGGGATCCCATCAAGCAAGATGCATCCCGCGACCTCGATTCACGCGTGAACCGCCATCTCTTCGAGCTGCCGGAGCGCCGCTTGAATCGGCACCGTCTGGCGTTTCCGGTCCAGGAAATAACTCACCTCCGCGTAGCCGGCCTGATGGAGAAGCCGCAGCGCGGCGGGATAACCGTCGCCCACACGCTCCGGCACATGGGCATCCGCGCCGATGACCACCGGGATCCCCCGTTCACACATCAGCTTCAGCTGGGCCGGTGAGGGATTCATCTCGGGCAACGCCTTTTGCACGCCGCTGGTATTAAGCTCCATCGCCACGCCAGTCGCGGCGATGCGGTCGAGCGCCCGCTCCAAGTGCGGGCGGATCCGTGCGAAATCCCAGTCCGCCGGCGACTCGTTTTTGATCAGGTCCGGGTGGGCGAGCGTGTCAAACAGCCCGCTCTCCGCGGAAAGCGCGAGATGCTCGAAATAAAGTTCCTGATAGCTGTGGACATCGCCGGTGTAGAACAATTTCCGGTAATCCCCGACCTGATAGTGCACCGATCCCAGCACATGGCTCAGCGGCACCCGCGAATGCAGTTCCTCCAGCCACGGCTCGACACCCGGATAATAGTCACTCTCCAATCCCAGCCGGACGTCCAATCTCCCGGCGAACGCCTCGCGGGTGGCCGCGATCATCGCCACGTAATCGTCGAATTGCCCCGGAGCCATCCGTACGTGGGCGGAAAACCCGTTGGGCAGAGGGCAATGACAGGTAAATGTGATGCCCTTGAAGCCACGGGCCAGCGCGGCGGCGGCGTATTCGTCCGGTTCACCGAAGGCGTGTTTGCACAGCGGGGTGTGGCAGTGGGACTCATAAAGCAGCGGTGCGGACATGTCGCGGCGACCCTACACAGGATCCCCTCCCGCGCAATTCCCGGTGTGCCGTGGCGGGCTCATTTCGACCCGGAAATATCTTGAGATTTCCCGGTTGACACCCGGAAACCGGCTCCCTAGTTTCCCCACCCCTTCGCACATGCCGTGTGTCCGAAGACATTTTTTATTACAAGCACATGAAGACGTTTTCCGCCAAGCCGCACGAAGTCGAGCGCAAGTGGTATGTGATCGACGCCAAGGGCAAGGTCCTCGGTCAAGTCGCTGTTGAGGCCGCACGCCTCCTCCGTGGCAAGCACAAGCCAATTTTCACCTCCCATGTTGATACCGGCGATTTCGTCGTCGTGATCAACGCCGACCAGGTTGTCCTCACCGGCACCAAGGAAACGGCCAAGATCTACACCCGTTTCTCCGGTTACGTCGGTGGCCAGAAGGTCGAAACTCCACGCATCGTCCGCGAGCGCCGTCCGATCCTGCTCGTCGAGCGCGCCGTCTGGGGCATGCTCCCGAAGACCCGCCTCGGTCGCGCCCAGTTCGGCAAGCTCAAGGTGTATGCCGGTGAATCCCACCCGCACGAAGCCCAGGCTCCCGTCGCCCACGCCGTCAAATAATCCAATCCTTCTCCCAAAATGACCGCCACCACTACTCAAAGCGCCACCGGCCGCCGCAAAACCGCTGTCGCCCGCGTCTGGATGACCGAAGGCACCGGACAGATCAACATCAACGGCCGCAGCTTCGAAGAATACCTGCCGACCATCGAATTGCAGAATTCCGTGCTCGCTCCGTTTCTCGCGCTCTCGCTCTCGAACAAGTTCGACCTCAACGTCGTCGTCAAGGGCGGCGGCAAGCAGTCGCAGTCGATCGCCATCCGCCACGCGGTTTCCCGTTCACTTACCCAGTTGGATCCCGAGCACCGCAAGGTCATCAAGCCACTTGGTTTCCTCACCCGTGACCCACGGATGAAGGAACGGAAAAAGCCTGGTCAACCCGGCGCCCGCGCCCGCTTCCAGTTCTCCAAGCGTTAATCGCCCTGGATTTCTCAAAAACCGCACTCCTCACGGGGTGCGGTTTTTTTTGTGGGAAGAATAGGTTCTATAAGACTTTTAGGATCTATTCTTCAAACAATCTTCAACCGCGCCAGATCCTGCGTATCGATCAACCCCACCGGCTTCCCTTCCCCATCAAGCACCACGATATCGTCAATCCGGTTGCTGCCAATCGTCTTGAGCACCTCCACCGCCAGCGAGTCCGCCCGCACCGTGATCGGTTTGCGCGTCATGAGCTCAGCCACCGGTTTATCACCCAGCAGCGGATCACTCCTGAAACTGCGGGCGAAGTCGCCGTGGGTGAAAATCCCGGCAAGGCTCCCGTCCGGATTGAGAATCAGGCAAGCCCCGGCCCGCGCCCGGTTCATCGAGTCCAGCGCGGCAAAAACATTCCCTTCCAGCCCCACCGTCGGCAATTCCGCGTCCACCCGCATGATGTCGGAAACCCGCGTGAGCAGCGCCCGTCCCAACGATCCGCCGGGATGAAACCGGGCGAAGTCCTCCTCCGTGAAGCCGCGCGATTCCAGCAGCACCATCGCCAGAGTATCGCCCATCACCAGCATCGCCGTGGACGAAGACGTCGGCGCCAGATTCAGCGGGCAGGCTTCCCGCTCCACCGAGGTGTCCAGCGTCACCTCGCTGAAGCGCGAGAGTGTGGAGCCGGTGTTGCCGGTGAGGGCGATGAGTTTCACGTCGAAGCGCTTGATGAACGGCAGCAAGTCCATCAGCTCGCGGGTCTCGCCCGAGTAGGAAAGCAGCATCACCGCGTCGCCGTCGGACAGCAGGCCGAGGTCGCCGTGAAGCGCGTTTTGCGAATCGAGCACCACTGCGGTGGCGCCGGTGGAATTGAGCGT
>JAIFNK010000266.1 GCA_020047775.1 Akkermansia sp.
GAGAAGGCGGCGCGGAACAATGCGGGGTAATCCTGGGAATCCGTTAGTTTTCCGCACGCTTGTTCCAGCGACAGGTCCATCTCGCGATGATCCTTGATGGGCTGCAGAACCTGCTCGCGCAGCGACTTGGCGCGTCCGTCCCAGAAGAATTCGCGTTTCCACGCAAGGTTGAAAAGCGGCATCGCATTGCGGTCACCGCTTCGGGCGTCGATGCCGATGCTCACCGGCAGGCGGTCGGTAAAAGCGGCGTCCCGCTGGTGGCAGGAAGCGCAGGAAATCGAGCCGTCACGGGAGAGGGCCTTTTCATTGAAAAGCCTCTCGCCCAGGACCACGCGTTCCTCGATCAGCGGATTATCCCGAGGTAGGTCGGGCATTGGAAACGTGCGGCTCATCGTGAAGCGCCAAGCCGTGAATTTTTCCGGTAGATCGATGGGTTTCACAGCGGATACCGCCCGGACGGTCGGGACCACGGCGACCACCCGGCTCACGCGGAAGGCGCCCGGGAGATTCGCCACCAGCGCGGCGGTCACCGGATCGCCCTCGCGCGAGTGGGTGGCGCTGCCGTCCTTCTCAAAAGACAGCGGCCGCGGAGAGTTAAACAACGTGGCGAGATCGAAATGGACGAGCATTCCGGCATCGTGACGAAGATCGAGCGAGGCAGTTAGATGGACGCGGGTGCGGTTCGGATCCCGCGCGAGATGGTGGGCGTAGCCTTGCACCGCACCGCCGCCCTTCCGGAAGTGGCCCTCCACGGCCATGAAAATGTACCCGCCCTGCCAACTCCAATGAAGTCCGTTGAGGTTGGGGTTGAGCGCGTGGCCGGCGGGAATCTTCGATACGTCTGCCGCATTTGCCCCGACATCCGGCCCGATGTGGAAGCGGACCGCCCGATAGGTTCCATCCGGAACATTTTCCAACAGAACCACATTCCGTCGCGCCGCCATATCCAGCCAGGCGGTGCTGCCCGGCAGTTCGAGCCATCGGCCGTCTTCGCGCTCGACCGCGAAACCGCTCAAAAGGTAGCTGAGCCGCGACACGGACAGCGTCTCGCCAGCGGCGATTTCATAACGCAACGCATCGAGGCGCAGCGGCTCGCCGTTGAACACAGGCTCGACCGTGACTTCCAAGCTCGCGGCGAAGACCAGCGAGGTCAGTGCAACAACAACGGCGAGCGCGGATTTCATCGGCTTGATTCAGTTGATGGTGAATCCGCCCGTCAAGGTGTAGGTCGGACCGGGACTGAAAACGACGACGACATTTTGAGCTCCGGTGGGAGCATTGGCCGGAATCGTGAAAGTCGCCTGCGCGGTCGTCGCACTTGGTCGGGAAATCGAAGTGCCGGAAATCGTCCCCGCGAGGGTGATGCTGAGGGGGATGACATTCGTCGGCGGATTGGGTGGATTGGCGGGCAAGGTGATGGTCACGGTGACCACGCTGCCCCGCGCCGCACTGCCGCCGGGGGCGATGGCGGAGGAACCACCGGGAGTCGAGTAGTCGAAGTCCTCGATGTAGTGCCCCAACAGATAGGCATTACTCACCGCGGGACCGATTTTAAAAGTCACCGTCTGGATCCTGATTGCCCAGGGCGGCAAGGTCGTGCGGCCGGTGCTGGTGAGATTGGTGGTGCCGTAGTCTCCATTTCTCAGCACGAATCCGGACACCATCCGCCGCAGACCGCTGTTCGGATCGAGCGGGCTGGAGTAGCCGTAGGGACCATAGACCGGCAGTCCGTCGGCGGCCCAGGCGAGGATCGGCGAATGATGCGTCACCGCGGCGGGGCTTTCCGTGTAGCGGTTGGTCACGGCGTTGTAGTCCACGTGGTCGCCGAGCCAATAGCGCAGCCCGATCGGCTGGGCGTGGTAGTGGTAATTGTTTCCCGCCTGATGGGCCAGCGCGGCATCGAAAGTGACACCTTCATTATGATAGCCGTCCCGGTTCCAGACACCGTCGCCGGTCAGGCCGTTGACCGGCGTGGCATCGGTGGAGCTGCCGCTGACGTAGGAAAACGCGTCGCGCATGTCGAACATCGACACGCCGTTGACCATGCAACCGGTCGCGCCGAGGCCCGTGAGGGTCTTGTTTGCGGGAATCACCGCCAGCCGCGGGATTCGATAGATTTTCGCCGTGTTCGAGGGAAAGTTAGGGAAGTTCGCCGATTTCGCCGCATCCAGATACACGGCCCCATGATGTGTCCGGCGAGTCCGGTGCTGCGGACATACACCCAGTTCGTGGAATGGGCGATCTGGCTGACTCCGGCGTAGGTGGGCGCGCTCTGCACGCCGGATCCCCGGTTCCAGGTCTTGGAAACCGTCCCGGCGGTCTCCGCCGCCACGGTCTGATAGATGCGAGCGTATTGGCCGGAGTCCTCGGTGAACCAGGACGTGAGCTGTGGATCGGCGTGAAGGGCTGCGGCCGTGAGAAGAGCGATAACCGGGATGGATTTCATGGGTGTGGGAAGGGTTTCCCAACGGCTGCGCCCCCCCACCCGTGGGAGAAACCTCAATCGTCAGGAACGACGCTGATCCAGCCGCAAGTTTGTGAACCCCGTGTGTGGAATCCCACGAAAGTTTGTTAAGCCCGTGTAAAACCCACAATTCCATTGCAGGGGCACGCGGTCACGATGCGACACCCAGGATGATCTCACACGACGGCAGCTTCGCCTTAAGCGCCTTGACGGCCTCGGGGGTCACCGCGGTCTGCCAGAGATAGAGCCGCTTGAGATTGGGCAGCGCGGAAAGCTTGCTGACGCCGGCATCGGTGACTTTCGTGCCGTAGAGATTGATGGATTCCAGGGCGGGCAGCTTGAGAAGCGTGTTGATCGCAGCATCGGTGATTCCGGTTTCCGCGAGCCGGACGAGGCGGAGATTCTTGGCCGAGGCGAGCTGGGCGACCGCTTGGTCGGTGATCTTCGTGGCGGATAGATCCACGGTGACAAGCTGGGGGGTGATCGACGCCAGCTTTTTGAACGCCACGTCATCAAGATTTCCGCGCAGCGAAACCGCGGTGAAGGTCACCAGCGAGGATTGTTGAGATTCAAAGTTGAGCGCGCCCGGGAAATCCTTGGCAAAGCCCGCGACCGCTGCGGCGAGGGCCTGGTCCGGACCTTTCGGCGCGGCATGGGGAGCGGCGGTTTCGGCCGTCTTGGTGCCGCCCGGTGCGGCAGGCACGATCTTCGCAATCGCCTCCTTGATGGCTGCGGGAACGTCGAAGTCCGCGAGCGATTTCTTGTTGTCGGCCCCATTGTCAATCCACCACTTGACGATGGCGACTTCCGGATCCTCGATGTCGGGCTTGCCTTCCGGCGGCATGTGATCCTCATCCTCCGGTCTCAGGTCCACGCGGACGATGATGTTGCTTTCCGCCGATTTACCGGGCACGAGTCCGGGGCCTTCCGCGCCGCCCTTGACGAGCAATTCGTAGGTATCCATGCGGAATTTCCCCTTGGACTTGCCTTCCTTGTGGCATTGCACACAGCGCTTTTCCAGGATGGGGGCGACGATATCGGCATACACCAACTGCGTGCCCGGGGTCTTCACCGGTGCGGCGTCCGACTTGTCCTCCTTCTGCTTTTTCTTTTCCAATCCCAGAAGCACGCGGATCGGATCAGGCGCATACTGGGTGAGGTAGTTTTCCCCGTGCGTGATCGAAGCTCCGTCGTGGCTGGCGAATCCCATGATGCTGACGCTGGCGAACAACAAGGACCGGTAAAACGCCGGATTGCCCGACAATGCGACCGTCCAGGCCTTGAAGATGAAGGTGAGAATCGCCGCCACCCCAAAAATGAGGCCACCCCACAGGTGGCGCTCGGCGAGGGCGTTTCCGGCATATTCATCGCCACCCTGGAAGAGCAGGAATCCCGCGATCACGGCGACAACGGCACTGGCCGCACCGAAAAACAACGGAAACATCGACGTGTCCGCCACCTGCCCGTGATGACGCCTGCCGAAGATCACCCCGAGTTCCTGCAGCACGATCAGAACGAAAACGCCGATGGGTAGATGGAGCAGAACCGGGTGAAAATGACCGATGAAACGCACGATATCCGGCATCTCTTCGCCATTGGCAGGCCCCGCGAGAAACGGCATGGCGACCAACCCGCCAGCGGTGAGAAGGCCGAAGAACGTCAGTGCCCAGGGTTTGCTGCGGCGGGTGATGGGAATGTCGTTGTCAGCCATGGATTGGTGCGATTACGACAGCGGCACGCAGGATCTTCCAGCCGAATTTGAAATTTCACACATCGTAGGCATAGCCGTCGATGCCTCAGGATGCGGTGGATTTCGCGGGCTTGCCTCCGCCTGCGCGATCCGTCGACTTCACGGACAATCCACAAGGCGGTCGCTTCGTCGAGACTCGGAGTGGGATCGACAGGCGGACCCACGAACCCCGCCGGTGGTGACCGGAACCTCACGGGTGAAGCCTTGCTGGAAAACAGGGAAAACAAGCGAAGACGATCGTGCGGCTTGCTCGTCATTCACAAAAACCGCTCCAGAATCCTGCGGCTGGTGGCATCGAGGCTGAGCGGATTGCGGATCAGGAATTGAATGCCGCGGCTGTCCATGATCAACAGCGTCGGCGGAGCCAGGCGGCGGATGTCTTCCTCGGCGTTGAGCACCAGGGTGGTCTCGCCGCGGTCCGTCTCGACGCGCCAGGTGCAGGGCGTGGCATAGCCGGAGACACTGCAGACCCGTTGGATGACCGGCATGAACTCCCGGCCTTGCAGTTCCTCTTCGACCAGGCGGCGGGTGGCATCCGGTGCTCCGGCCAGACTTGGGATCCACGCCACCTCTTTGCCCTGGCGGGTCATCAAGGCGATGCCCTCACCGGGCGAGGTGATGGGAAACGCTCTCGCAGGTTCCACATCCACATGTTCGATGCCGTCGGCGCCGGTGAAAACCAGTTGGCCGAACGCGTTGCGATGAAGTTGGAAATCCCCGGTCATGGTTGCTAGATTCCCTTGAGGGTTGGCATGGCGGTATCGTCGCCTTCTTCGATGGCGTCCGTTGCGGGACCACCGTTGAGAAATTCCGTCTGCGCGCGTTCGAGCCGGAAATACGCGCCTTTCCTGGCGAGCAGCTCCTCGTGATTGCCTTCCTCCACCACTTCGCCGCGGTCGAGCACGACCAGCCGGTCGGCGCGCCGCAAGGTGGAGAGGCGGTGGGCGATGGCCAGGGTGGTGCGGCCGCGGATCAGATTGTCGAGAGCGCCCTGGATCTCCAGTTCGGTCTCGGTATCGACCGACGAGGTGGCCTCGTCGAGGATCAGGATCGGCGGATCGATGAGCAGGGCGCGGGCGATCGAAATCCGCTGGCGCTCGCCGCCTGACAGCGCCTGGCCGCGTTCGCCGACTAACGAATCGTATCCCTGCGGCAGGCGCAGGATGAACTCGTGGGCGTGGGCCGCGCGGGCCGCGGCGATGATCTCGTCATGCGTCGCCTCGGGATTTCCATAGGCGATGTTCTCCGCGATCGTGCCAAAAAACAGAAACGGCTCCTGCAACACCAGGCCGATGTTGCGCCGGTATTCCGAAACCGGCAGCGAGCGGATGTCCACGCCGTCGATGCGGATCGAGCCTTCCGCCACGTCGTAGAAGCGGCAGATCAGGTTGACCAGCGTGCTCTTGCCCGATCCGCTGTGGCCGACGAGGCCGATCATTTCGCCGGGTGAGATGGTTAGATTCACGTCATGCAGGATGCTCCGCGTGCCGTAGCGGAAACACACGTCGCGCAGTTCGAGCGCGCCGCTCACCTGAGGGAGATGCACCGGATGGGATGGCTCCGGCACGCTCGAAACGTGGTCGAGGATGTCAAAGATGCGCTTCGCTCCCGCCGCCGCCTTTTGCGACACGGAAACGATCCGGCTCATCGAACCGAGCCGCGAGTAGAACCGGTTGATGTAGGCGAGGAAGGCCACCAGCACGCCCACCGTGATCTCGTTCTTCGACACCTGCCAGATTCCGAAACCCCAGACGACTAACAAGCCCGCCTCGGTGAGAAACGTCACCGTCGGGGTGAACAAGGCCCACACCTTGTTGACGCGGTTGTTGACGACCAGATTGCGGGCATTTGCCTCGCGAAAGCGCTGCGCCTCGCGTTTCTCCTGGGCGAAGGCCTTGACCACGCGGATGCCGGGAATCGTGTCCGCCAGCACACTGGTGACTTCCGACCAGATCCGATAGACCTGGTCGAAACCATGGTGCAGCTTGTTCCGCACCACGTGAATCAACCATGCGATGAGCGGCAGGGGCGCCAGGGTCACCAAGGCCAGCCACGGGTTGATCGAAACCAGAATCGCCGAGGTCATCAGGATCATCAGCAGGTCGGTCACGAAATCCAACAGATGCGAGGAAATGAACACGCAGATCCGGTCGCTGCCCGAGGAGATGCGGGCCATCAGGTCGCCGGTGCGCTTGCCGCCGAAGTATTCCAGCGAGAGCCCCTGCAGGTGCTCGTAGGCGGTGGTGCGGAGGTCGGAGCCGATGCTTTCGCTGACCACGGCGAGCAGATAGGTTTTTGCCCAGTCGAAAATCCAGGCGAAGAATGCCGCGGCGACCAGCCCGCCCAGCAGCATCATCACCAGCGTGGTGTCGATGGGCACGCCGTTCTGAAACGGGATCAGCACCCGGTCCATCAGCGGCATGGTTAGATAGGGCGGCACCAGGGTGGCGGCGGTGGCCAGCAGCGTCAGGACCATGCCCGCCAGCAGGGAGCGGCTGTAGGGTTTGGCGAAGCGCCACAGCCGGAACAGCGTCCACGGCGACGGTGCGGCATGCACGGTTTTCGCGCACGCGGGACATTCGTCCAGTCCGGCCGGGATCGGGTTCTCACAGATGGGGCACACGGCATGTGGCGGCGGAACCACCGGCCGGTTTCCCGCCATCGCCCTCACGTGCTCCTGGAATTGCACGACGAGCCGCCGCACCGCCGAGTCGCGGCCGAGAGTGTGGCGCCAGCGGGCCAGCAAGCCGTTTTGATCCCGCAAGTCCAGGGTGCCGACGCCCGCGTGATCGCGGTGTTCCAACTGCAAACCGGGGTGGAACTCCCAGCTCTGCCACGCCGCATCGCCCGCGGCCTTGGCGAGCAGCTTGCGGTCCGTTAGGACGACGATCCCCTGGGTAAACCGGAGCTGCAGGTTGAGATCAAGCTCAAGGCAGGCGATCACGGATTCCCCCTCGCCAAGCGCGGCGACGATTTCACTCCGCCACGGATCGGGAAGGACGGTGGCGGCGGATGGCGAACTCGAAAGGTCGGCTGACGTCATCAGGAAATGGGGCCTCGGTAATCACAGCCACCGTGAGGGGCTGGGGCGGGTTTTGACCCATTTCGGCAGGCATGCAACACATTTGTCCGCCCGATTGGGTCGAATTGCGATACGGGGCTTGATTTGGTGGCGGGAACCCGAAAGAAGACGCCTCGTTACCGCATGGCGTGACGTCGGCCACATGAAACATA
>JAIFNK010000029.1 GCA_020047775.1 Akkermansia sp.
TGAAGGTCGGGCCGCCATCCCCGACGATGGACGGATAGAGTTTTTTCCCGTAAACGACGACCGCGTAATCGCCCACGTTCGGGGCGTAGGGTTCGCTGGATGTCAGGACGTCCACGGGGATGACGACGAATGGATCATAGTCGGCGATGAGGAAACTCCGGCCCTTGAGGTCGGCGATGCCGCGCTTGAGAATCTGGACGCGCTCGCGCAGCCAGGTCTTGCGGACGGCGGTGGTCGCGGGGGCCGCAAGCTCCTTGTTAGCGGCGACGATGCGCTTTTCCCAACCGGCGACCATTGGATTCGGGGTCTGGGTTTTCTTCGGCCAACCGTAACTGGTAAATGGCTGATAGTGCGGGGAATTGACGATTTCATCCGGCATGGTCGCCAGGCGGTCCCCGTCCGAGCCGTCCGAAACCACATCCATTTCCGCCTGCATGAAGAAAACCTTGCGGCCACCGGCGGACTGGAAGTTGAGGATGGTCTCGCAGTCGTAAATGTTGTGCTTGGTGAGCAGTTCGTTGAGCGAATTGGCATCGCGCCGGACGCGAGCCGCCTTGTTTTCGTAGAGCTTGGTGAACCAAGAGGAAACGGTGGCCTTCTCGATGAGCGGCCGCAGACCGGGCAGCATTTTCCCGAGGTCCGGGCTGGAGGTTTCGAGATCCGCCATCGTTTTCGCCGGGGCGGGAAGCCGTAGCGAGAGTTGATAGCTGGCCGTATAGCTGGACTCGTCCACGCGCTCCCTGGAGGCGATTCCGCCTTTTTCGATCTTCACCTCGGTCTTGAACGGAATGCCGGACCGCAGTTTCCGCACGTCCGTCACGCTCCCGACTTCGATTTCCTGCCCCGGCGTTTCGGCCGGTTCCTCCACCTTCTGATTCGCCGCATCTTCGAGGGATTTCTTCAGTGCCGCGATGTCGCGCTCGTATTTTTCCTCCAATTCCGACCGGATCCGGGCTTCCGCCTGGCGGTAAATATCTTTGGTGTCCGGAGCGATGATGACCGGTTTCGGCGCAAAAACCTCTTTCAATCCTCGCTTCACCTTGCCCGGGAAACTCGTGAAATACAGGCCGATTCCCACGCAAACCAGCAAAAAAAAGGTGGCACCGATCCAGGAACATCCCTTTTTCCGGCGGGTTTGTGAAGCGATTCGATCAGCCATGCCCAGCCATTCTAGTGGGAAACCCGGATCCTTCAATCCCCGTCCCACAAACTTTTCCCGGTTTCCCCAAAACTCGGCCATGACAAACCCGCCGCCATCCCTACAGTCACCGCCGTGAGTTATCAGGTCTTCGCCCGCAAATACCGACCCAAAACCTTCGACGACGTCCTCGGACAGGACCACGTCGTCAGGACCCTTCGCAATGCCATTGCCCAAAAACGGCTGGCCCACGCCTATTTGTTTGTAGGTCCGCGGGGCACCGGCAAGACGTCCACCGCCCGGATTCTCGCCAAGGCGCTCAACTGCACCGCCGGCCCGAAAGCCGACTTCGACCCCGACGAAGACGTCTGCATCGAAATCGCCGAAGGCCGCTCGCTCGACGTGCTGGAAATCGACGGAGCCTCGAACAACGGCGTCGAACAAGTCCGCGACCTCCGTGAGTCCGTCCGCTTCGCCCCGGCCCGCGGGCAATTCAAAATTTTCTACATCGACGAGGTTCACATGCTCTCGAACGCCGCCTTCAACGCGCTACTCAAGACGCTCGAAGAACCGCCGCCGCACGTGAAATTCATCTTCGCCACCACCGAGGCGAACAAGATCCTCCCCACCATCCTCTCCCGCTGCCAGCGCTTCGACCTGCGGCCCATCCCCACGGAAACAATCGCCCAGCACCTGCTCCACATCGCCACGGAAGAAGGCATCGCCCTCGACGAAACCGCCGCCTGGGCCATCGCCAAAGGGGCCGACGGCGGCATGCGCGACGCCCAATCAATGCTCGACCAGCTCGTATCCTTCTGTGGCGACGCCATCAACGAGGCCAACGTGCTCGATGTCTTCGGTTTCACCTCGCGGGAAAAAGTCGCCGCCCTCACGCAAACCCTGCTCGCCCGCGACAACCCCGCCGCCCTCTCGCTCATCCAGAAGGAAGCCGAAAGCGGCCGCGAACTCTCCCAGCTCCTCGGCGAACTCATCGGCTGCCTGCGCGCCCTGCTCGTCGCCAAACTCGATCCCTCCGCCGACGGCGAGGGCATCCCCGCCCAACTCTGGACTGCCCTGCTAGAGGCCGCCGCCGAATACGCGCCCGACCGCATCCTCGCCGCCATCGACGTCTTCGCCGAGACGGAAGGCCGGATGAAGTGGGCGACTAACAAGCGCCTGCACTTCGAACTCGGCGTCATCAAAGCCATCCAATCCCTCGGCGAAGTCCGCATCACCGACGTCATCAAAGTCCTCACCCGCGGCGCCGATTTCCTCCCCACCGGAGCGCTGGCTTCAGCCGGCCAGTCGCAAGCCGCAGCACCCGCCCCCGCAGCGGCAATCGCCCCCCCCACCCCGCCCGCAGTCCAGCAAGCACCCGAACCGGAACCGGAACCGGAACCGGAACCCGTCCCCGTCGTCAAGCAAACGGCCCCCGAACCCGTAGCAGCACCCGCCGCCCCGGTCGCCGCCAAGCCCCGCCCGACCGGCGGTCTCTCCGCCTTTGACTCCCTCATCGACGCTGCCCCGGAAGTGAGCGAGCCCCCTGCCCCGCCCGAGCCACCGCCGTGGAAAAACGACAAGCCCGCTGCCGAGGCCAAGCCGCCGGAGCCCGTGCCCGTCGTCCCCTCCCTTGAAGACGCCTTCCACAACGACCCGCTCATCCAGTCCGCCCTCGTCAAATTCGAGGGCAAAGTGCTCGCCTGATCGGCCGGTCTGCTTCCAGCTCCATTCCATCATGAAAAAAGACGATCGCGACTTCCTCTTCCATCTGCTCGAAACCCCCAGCCCCACCGGTTTCGAAATGCGCGGCCAACAGGTCTGGGCGGACTGGATCAAATCCCACGCCCCGGAAGTCACCTGCGACTCCTACGGATCCACCTGGGCCACCCTGCCCGGGAAATCCAAACGCATCGTCATGCTGGAATCCCACGCCGACGAGATCGGCTACATGATCAAGCACATCGACGACAAGGGCTTCCTCCGCATCGACCGCGTCGGCGGCTCGGACGCTGCCACCGCGCGTGGCCGCCGTCTCACCATCCTCGGCGACAAGGGCCCCGTCTCCGGCATCATCGGCAACACCGCCATCCACCTCCGCCGCGACGAGGCCGGCCATGAAAAGGCGCCCGCCGTGCACGACCTGTGGGTCGATATCGGAGCGTCCAGCGCTGCGGAAGTCGCCGCCCTCGGCCTCCGCGTCGGCCACCCCGCCGTCTATCAGGACGGGCCGCTGGAACTCTCCCACAAGCGCCTCATCGGCCGCGCCCTCGACAACCGCATCGGCGGCTACATCATCGCCCAGGCCATGAAGCGCATCGCCGCCGGGAAAAAGAAACCCGCTTTCACCCTCGTCTGCCTCAACGCCGTGCAGGAGGAAATCGGCGGCAACGGCGCGATGATGGCCACCTACCGGATCAAGCCGGACCTCTGCGTCTGCCTCGACGTCACCCACGCCACCGACACCCCGGGCATCGATGCTAACAAATTCGGCAGCGTCAAGCTCGGCGGCGGCCCCACCCTCTGCCACGGCTCCGCGAATCATCCGTTAGTCGTCCAGCGCCTGCTGGATGTCGCCGCCAAGTCCAAGCTCCCCGTGCAACACGAGGCCAGCAGCCGCTTCACCGGCACCGATACCGACAAGATATTCCACAGCCGCGAGGGCATCCCCAGCGCGCTCGTCTCCCTGCCGCTGCGCTGCATGCACTCCGTCGTGGAAACCGCCCACCTCGACGACATCCAGCACACCATCGACCTTCTCACCGACTTCGTTCTATCACTTTCCGAAAAGGACGAATTCCGCCAGGTGATCCGCTAGATTACCCGTTGGAAGCGCCCTGCCACTCCGCCCGGCAATGTTCACCGGGCGGTTCAATAGTATCTCCGGGAAAAATCCTGGCGTGCGGACCATGGATGGCACGCAAAACGCCCACCGCCCGGAAACCATCCATTTCAATCTGGGTGCCTCGGCAGCCGGCTTCCGCTTCTTTGCGGATCCGCTTGTCATCGACCTTTCAAGTGAATCCCGCACCTTGGGAACTCCCATCGACGGCTTGATCGGGGCCGACTTTTTCGCAGGCCGCTCGATCAAGATCGACTTCAGGCGGTTCTTTGCCGCATCAAGACCGGCTGAAGCCGGGACTACGAACGAAGAACCCTATTCCAGCGGAGCCAGCAGGTGCGAGAGCGTTTCCGCGTCGATGCGGAGCTTGCTGGTCTCGTCGGATAGAAGCGCCTCAACGAGGGCGGACTTGTGTTTCTGGAGGTCGAGAATGCGATCCTCGATGGTGCCGCGGCAGACGAGCTTGTGGACGAAGACCGGCTTGGTCTGGCCGATGCGGTGGGCGCGGTCGGTCGCCTGGTTCTCGGCGGCGGGATTCCACCACGGGTCGTAGTGGATCACAGTGTCGGCGGCGGTGAGATTGAGGCCGGTGCCGCCGGCTTTGAGGGAGATGAGGAAGACCGGGGTTTCTCCTTTTTGGAATTGTTTCACCAGGCTGGCGCGGTCCTTGGTCTGGCCGGTGAGTTTCAGATAGGGAATTTTTTCCTTCACCAGGTGCTGCTCGACGAGGGCGAGCATGGAGGTGAAGGTGGAGAATAACAGAATCCGCCGGCCTTCCTCGATGAGCGTGGGCAGCAGCTCCGCGGTGAGGTATTCCAACTTCGCGGACTCGGTGACTTTCTGCGCGGCCACCGACTTGAGCAGCTGCGGATGGCAACAGATCTGGCGGAGCTTGAGCAGCGCGTCGAGCACGATGATATGCGATTGGCCGAGGCCCTTGGAGACGATGGCATCCCGCACGCGCTTGTCCATCGCGGCGCGCACGGATTCGTAGAGGTCGCTTTGTTTTTTGGTGAGGTCGATGCCGTGGATGAGCTCGGTTTTTTCCGGCAGCTCGGTGGCGACCTGGTCCTTGGTGCGGCGCAGGATGAGCGGGGAAACGCGGCGGTTGAGGGCAAGCTGGGCGTCACCGGAGCGGTCGCGCTCGATGGGCCGGCGGATGTTCGTGTTGAAGGATTTTTCATCTCCCAGAAACCCGGGCATGAGGAAGCGCACGAGGCTCCACAGCTCGCCGAGGTGGTTCTCCATCGGCGTGCCGGACAGGCAGAGGCGGTGGGCGCCCTTGAGCAGGCAGGCGTTCTGGGCGCTGATGGATTTGGGGTTCTTGATGTATTGCGCCTCGTCGAGCGCGATGACATGCCACTTTTGACGGACCAGCGCTTCGAAATCGCGGGCGAGCAGCGGATAGGAAGTGAGCACGATGTCGGCCGCGGCGATCTCGCCGAAGCCGGCGGCGCGGTCCTTGCCCTGGAGGGTGAGCACCTTGAGGTGCGGGGTGAATTTCTCGCACTCCGCAGTCCAGTTAGGCACGACGGAGGTGGGGGCGATGACGAGTGAGGGTAGTCCGGGGTTTTTCTCACACTCGGCGGCGAGGTGGGCGAGGGTTTGGACGGTCTTGCCGAGGCCCATGTCATCCGCAAGCACACCGTGGAGGCCGTGGGCGGCGAGAAACTGAAGCCAGCGGTAACCCTCCAGCTGATAGTGCCGCAGCTCGGCGCGGAGCGAAGCGGGCAGCTCGGCGGGCGGTAGTTCGGTGATGTTCCGGAGACTGTGACCGAGCTTGGCCAGCGCGCGGGTGGTCTCGGAGGAGTCGATGGCGAGTCCGTCCGCCACGCCGGCGGCGGCGATGCGGTCGATGCGGATGGGACCGTCACCGGTTTTCCCAAGGAACAGATGCCGGACTTGATCGACCATTGCGACGAGCCGCGCTGCGGGGAAGCGGATGAAGCCGTCCTCGGGATTCCCACACGGGACGGATAGAAATTCCGGTAGATCGGGCGAGTCCGCGGCGGGCAGGTCCATGCGGATGGCCTGCGCGATGATGGGGATGAGGCTCACTTGTTTGCCCTGGAGCTCGAAGGTGATGTCGAAGCGGAACCAGTCGATGCCGTGGTCCGGATCCGTCTCGATGACCGGGAAAAAATCGGGCGCATCGTGAGAGGTGAGGCCGGCCTTGGGATCGACCTCGATGGTCCAGCCGGAGTCGCGGAGCGCCTGCATTTCAGGGCTGTCGAGCAGTTCCAGCCAGGTGAGCTGTTGGGAGATCCCGGGATTCACCGGAACCACCGAGTGCAGCGCGGCGGTGTCGAGAAGCGTGGCGGGAACGACATTGCTGAGGGACATCAGGCCGACCATTTTCAACCGGGCGACCTGCGCCTGCTCCGCCTCGAAATCACGCGACCAGAAAATCCGCCTGCCATCGCGGACCTCTGCATGGCTTTGCGGATGTCCCTTGGCCAGTGGCGGAAGCAGCCTGCTGTCCTCATAACGGAACGAGATTTGCCCGACGATGAAATTGATGACTTCCCAGCCCTTGTTGATGGTGCGGGCATGGACGCGCAGATGAGGCTGCGGCGGCGCGGGCTCGCGCCTGTCGGTTTCCACCTTGGCCGGCACGGGAAGCGCGGCGGTGGAGATGGCGGAAAAACGCTCGGAAATCACCGCCAGATCTTTGGCTGAAACCGCCGGGCCGTTCTGCCAGGCACCAAGAACCGCGGCGGGTAGATCACTAACAGCGATGCCGAGCGCGCCGGTCGCAGGATCCAGGTAACGCGCCGGTTGCGTGGGAATCACGATCACGCCGGGGTTCTCGCATTGCAGTTCCGGCTTGGCGCTGCCGCTCGGTTGCACCTTCCACACGGCGCTCACGGCCTGCGGCGGGCCGAAAGTGATGGGAGTGTATTTTTTCCCGGGCATACCACTCTCGATTTCCCCTCCCCAGAACAGCCGCCCGGTAGCGTGGGCCGCTTCGAGAAGCTCCTCCCAGCCGCCGCCGGTCAGGGCGAGATCGTTATAGGAGTTCCGCTTGCCGGCGCGTAGGTGGAACATGGAGGCCACGAGGAAATCCTCGTTCGCCAAATACTTCGGCGGGTTTGATAGATCGGCCTTGGAGCGGGAATCGGAAATCTTGACGCCGCCGTCCTTCAGGTGGTTGCCGACGCGCAGCACGAAGTGCAATTCCTTCCCCTCCCATGCCAGCGGCTGCTCGATGCAATAGGCGAGAAACCGTTTCTCCGGCTTCACCGGCGGCACCGGGGGAGCAAGATCCACCACCCTGGCGGCAGTCTCGATTTCCCGCAGCCAATCGCCGAGCTTCGCGTCGAAGTAATGTCCGCCGCCGCTGCTGCCGCGGATTTTCGCCATCTCGGCGGCGATGAAGGTGAGCAGGGCGGCCGAGTGCTTGCAGAGATACGCCACAGGGCAGGAACAATCGGGGTCCACGGTCCATGCATCCTTCACCTTC
>JAIFNK010000086.1 GCA_020047775.1 Akkermansia sp.
AGACGAATTTATCAAAGCGCTCCATTTCGCCCAAGCAGCCGTCGTCAAACTCGTCGCCGCCCAGGAAGAACTCGCGAAACTCGCTGGCAAGGAAAAGCGTTCCTACGAACTCACCGTCGCCAAGGAAAACCTGCTCGAAATTGCCTACGAAATCGCAGGCGACCGCATCGAAGCCGCCATCTACGCGCCCACCAAAACCGAGCGCGCCAAGAAAGTCGGAGCCCTCCGCGACGAAGTGGAAGCCGCCATCAAGGAGCGCGCTCCAGAAGCCACCGACTTCGACGTCGAGCAAGCCTTCGAATACCTTCAGAAAAAGGCATTCCGCATCTCCATCATGGAAAAAGGCGTTCGCGCCGACGGACGCACCATCGGTGACCTTCGCCCGCTTTACGGAGAAGTCGGCACCTTGCCACGCGTCCACGGTTCCGCCATTTTCTCCCGCGGAGAAACCCAGGCACTCGCCATCACCACGTTGGCACCTGCCGACGAGAAGCAACATTTCGACAACTACGCCGGTGGCGAAGACGAAAAGCGCTTCATCCTCCACTACAACTTCCCTCCATTCTCCGTCGGCGAATGCGGACGCATGGGTGGCATCAACCGCCGCGAAATCGGCCACGGTTCGCTCGCCGAGCGCTCCATCGAGCCCGTCATCCCTGACGAATCCGTCTTCCCCTACGCCATCCGCGTTTCCTCGGAAGTCATGGAATCCAACGGTTCCACCTCGATGGCCTCCGTTTGCGCGGGCGTCATGGCCCTGCTCGACGCCGGTGTCCCGCTCATCCGCCCGGTTGGCGGCATCTCTGTCGGACTCGTCACCGAGAACAACGAAGACGGCTCCATGAAGTCCCACAAAATGCTGCTAGACATCATCGGTTCCGAAGATTTCTACGGCGACATGGACTTCAAGCTCTGCGGCACCAGCGAAGGTGTCACCGGCTATCAGCTCGACCTCAAGCTCGCCGGCCTCCCGCTCGCCATGCTTGAAGAAGCCATCCACATCGCCAAGGCAGGCCGCACCGCCATCCTTGCGAAAATGGCCGAGTCCATCCTCGAACCCAAGCCGCTCAGCCCGCACGCTCCGCGCATCGTTTCCGTCAAAATCCCGGCAGACCGCATCGGCGAGCTCATCGGGCCAGGCGGCAAGAACATCAAGGGCATCCAAGCCGAGTCCGGCGCCGAGATCAACATCGAGGACGACGGCACCGTCCACATCTACGCTTCCAAGCAAGAAGGCCTCGACCGCGCCAAGGCGATGATCGACCGCATGTTCCAGGAAATCGAAGTGGGCAAGGTTTACACCGGCAAGGTTGTTTCCATCACCCAGTTCGGCGCGTTCATGGAAGTGCTCCCTGGTAAAGACGGACTCGTCCACGTCTCCGAACTCGCCGAAGGCCGCACCGAAAACGTTGAAGACATCGTCAAAAAAGGCGACGTCATCACCGCCAAGTGCCTCGGAGTGGACGAAAAAGGACGCGTGAAAATGTCCCGCCGCGCTTGGCTCCGCGACCAAAAAGCCGCCGAGCACGACGCCCAACAGCCCGCCGCTGCTGAGTAATCCATCAAGGAGCGTTGGCATCCCGCCGACGAGTCTTCCCAATCCCCAAAACCGGCGTCCGAAAGGGCGTCGGCTTTTTTTCCTCAGTAGATGTAGGAACAAAGTTTTCGCCCCGCCATGCCCTCGACAGTGCGGTTTCGAAACGTGACACTTCTGCTTGCAATCGGAAAAATAGCTGGCCACTTTCTCCTCCAGACAAAATAAAATTTACTTTACTTTTCCAAAGTATCCGACAAATTTCTGACTTAGATCTCCATCCCATGAATTCTCCCTCAGATCTAGAACCCAACTCTTTCGCCGTACCGGAACCCAACATTGTTCCCACTGGCGCATCTCGAAAAATTATTGATGAAGCGGGGGCGCGAATCGCCAAACGCTACGGCTTTGAACCGGGGGCAAATTTTCACGACTTCGTTCAAAATGCACTAGAGGGCAACGTCGATGTGGCCGAGCCAGACGAGCGCATCAAATTCGGCTACCTTCGTGTCCCTGGTGCGGCCAACAGCAAATTTGATATTATACTATCTCCCTACACGGGAGACCTCCATGATCGCTTTACGATGGCGCACGAACTGGGTCACTACTTCTTGCATTATCTCCTTCAGAAGAGAACGGATTCACTAATAATTCATCGGGAAGGTACGAACCGAGCTGAATCCGAAGCCAACTGGTTTGCAGAAGGATTCTTAATGCCTTCGGAGGAGTTTCAAAGCGAGTGGGAACGATGTGATGGATACATGCCCGATATGATCAACCGATTCCGAGTAGCTTCGGACTTAATTGCGAATCGTAAGCGCACCCTAGATCGCATGAATTCTGACCCTGCAAGCGATGGCCTTCCCAACGAAGTTAAGTAAAGCGGCGCTGGACAAACTTGGAGAACCAAAACTCAAACTTTTTCTTAGTGTTGACGTGGTTGGATCGACAGCTTTTAAGCAATCGGGTCCCCGGACTCATCAAACTCAGGCAATCTCGAAGGAAAGTGAAGGGGGTAACTGGCTTCTCTTTCTAACTTCCTTTTATAAGGGCTTCGGCAATAAATTAAACAAGCACCTGTCGGATCGGATTGCAGAAACCGGGTTGGTCGCGCCCACTTCAACCTCCCAAATCCAGCCCCCTAAACTTTGGAAAGCGTTGGGAGACGAACTTGTGTTTGTAGCCTTGATTGAACACGAAGCGCATTTGCCTGTGATTCTCGATGCTTTTCGTCACGCCCTAAACGAGGAAATTGATCGGGCTAAGGATGGCGTGCGTCCGCTGCCTATCAGCTTTAAAGGCACAGCTTGGACGGCGGGCTTCCCGGTTTGCAATGCCGAGATCCCGATGGCTCCTAACGATGGGAATGGGGGTGACACAAGTGTAGTGATGGATTACGATTACGCTGGTCCAGCCATTGACATCGGTTTCAGACTAACATCACTTGCCACTCCAAAGCGATTAAGTATATCCGCCGAGATAGCCTATATGCTGGCAACACTTTCGAGTCCAATCTCGCGCTTCGTGCACCCTGTGGGTCCTGTCGAGTTTAAAGGTGTGCTCGGCGGGCGGGACTATCCAGCTTTCTGGCTCGACTGTTTTCGGGGTGTTAAGAGAACGTCTTGGCTTTCTGAACTGCGCGGTAAATCCACAACTGAGGGGCTTGAGGCCCTGTCAAAGATGGAAGAGAAAATGCTCCCGAAAACGCACGGGGGGCCGGACGAGATAATAGAGTTTCTCCGGGAGTGGTTTAGTACCACGGGGAGCCTGATTGTTCCTCCTTTCGTCCATGCAACGACGGGAAGCTGTGTTGCACCAACAAACTATACTGAACTTTTAGAAATGGCACAAGCTGAGCTCGGCGAGTTGTATCGAGCGGATCAAGAGGGTTCCGAAGAAGGAGCCGAAAAGGCTAACGAGAGCGTGAGGGCATTGTCAGCAGAAGGATCGGAAAGCGTGTGACTACGGGATATGATTACGCGACAGACCTTTTATAAGGGGCAGAAATGTTTCCAATAGCAGCTCTATTTCTTTGAGCGAAAAATCCCTTTCTCCCACCGCTCCGACCAGTTGTCTTCCCCAGATGGCTCCCTGTCGTCTTCTTCGTCTTCGTCCCACTCGGTGACCAACACCGTCAACAGGCGGCCGTAACTTCCAAGCCCAACAACATCTTCCTCGATTTCGAGGTCGGGCACTCCATCAAACCAGCTTCTCAGCTTTCCGCCTTCCTCGGAGATGTTGCATTCGTTGATCCACTTCTGCCGATGCGCAAAACTGGCTGAGGGAACACCATCAGGTAGAGCATCACCCCGACGAAGCCACTCCAAACCCCGGATGCTTCTGAAGCTTTCCGATGCCGTCATAAACTCAACCGTGCCATTGAAGGAGACGATGGCGGCAACGGTTTCCTTCGTGTCCTGGCAGAGCCTGATAGCGGAAGCGACAAGTGAACTTTCACAGCGTTCCGAGATATTCTTGATGCTTTCGAATCCAGGTGCCTTTGACTTGATAATGGATTCAATAAGCGACCAAGGCATCAGCAATTCGGAAGCGAAGGCATCTGCCTCCATCTCGTAAACGTCGTTGGATATAAAACCGGAGCGTGAAAAGTGTTTACCGCTTCCAAGGAGCGCATCGACATGCCCATCGATAAAGTAGTGACCCAATTCGTGCGCGACCGTGAAGTTCTGAAAGCCCAAGCTTTTGATCGTGGTGGAGAAACCGATGCCGAAAGTGCTGCCGGTCAGCATCAAGCAGCCTGAAATATCCGGCTTTTGAAATGGCAGAGGGACAACGGCAATATCCATGGCGGCGGCCAAGAGTTTTGGACTCACCGGAAGCTGGAGGATGTCGTTATCCTTCAAAGTTGCACGGGCCAGCTTTTGCAAGGCAAGCCGACGAGCTCTTGTGATCACTTGGCTCCTCCGTCCTTTTTCTGTTCCTCCTTGTCTTTCAGCGCGCGGGCCATCATTTCGAGTATCTCGAAGCTTTCGTCTGACAGGTTCTCGGCATGCCGGAACAATTGTTTGGCACGGGGAGCAGCGCTCATTCCCATGCCGTGTTGTTCCTCATCGATTCTGCCAAGGAGATAATCGACGCTCACGTTCAGAGCATCTGAGAGTTTCCTCAGGTTGTCGAACGAAGGGGAACGCTGGCCGGTTTCAAAGTGGGAAATTGCGGCTGGCTGCATCTTGGCCTTCGCTGCCAATTCGGACTGGCTCAGTTTCAGGCTCTCCCGGGCTTTTCGAATACGATCTTGGAAATTTTCTGGCATGACGAAAAAAAAGCTTGGCTCAGCTATATACGTTATCGTATTGTTCTGCGTGTCGCCACCGTAGCGGAATTCTGGTGCCGCGATCCTATACGGACGCGGCATGTCACATCAACCATAAACGTAGTCAACATGACAACAAACGAAGATAATATTGGCGGCGGTGAAAACCGCCGGGAAACCCGGAACGATGGCTCCAGATGGAACCTGCTGGTCGATGACACACTCATTGCTTCCCCTGGGCGGCACGTTAAAGCCAGCGTGGTCAGATTCCAAGCTGGATTGACGACCGATCAGGCTTTGGTGAGGGATCTTTTCTCCCCGAATGATCTCCTGATCGACGATGATTCGCTGCTGGATCTGGTGGAGGGGAACGTGTTCGTTTCCCGCCCGGTCACAGAATGCTGCCGCGATGGAGACCACGGCTCGCCCGCGAAGCTGGCGTGGTTCGTCGATGACCGCTTTGAGATCAGCAATCGACCGTCCCAAACGGGCCTGTCGATTCGGGAACTCTTTGGGCTGCCCGCCGACATTACGCTTCTGCGCGATCATGAATCCCCAGATGACCTGCCTGTTGAGGAGGGCGATGCCGTCCGCTTTGAAGATGGCCCGGTATTTATTTCCCGGGGTGATTCCGGCCACGGGAAGGACATCACGATCATCGTCAATCTACGCGAGAAGAAGGTCAAACCGGGGACAATCACCTTCGAAAAGGTGGTCGAGCTCGGTTTCGATGAACCCCCGGTGGGCGGCAACCTGATGTTCACCGTCACTTATCGCCGCGGTCCGACCGAGAATCCGGAAGGCTCCATGGTTGCCGGTGGCAACCCGGTCAAACTCAAGGAAAGGATGATTTTCAATGTCACAGCAACTGATCAGTCTTAGTCCCGAACTGAAGCGTCTTCGCGACGAAGGTTACAACGTCAGGATTGAAGCAGGGCATCTCGTCATTGCGGATATTCCCTACGTCGCGAACGACCGCTCCACAAAAACAGGCATCTTGGTAACGGACCTCGTCGTCTCGGCTGATGTGGTTTCAGGAATGGGCACGCATGTGATTCATTTCGCAGGTGACTATCCCTGTGACCAACACGGTGCGCCGCTTGAGAAAATCAAAAACGTCAGTGACCGAAAGGAAATTGTCCCAGGCATCATCATCCAGCATTCGTTCTCCAGCAAACCTGCGGGCGGCAGGCCGTATGCCGACTACTACGACAAGGTCACAACCTATGTTGGGATGATCAGCGGACCTGCAATCGAACTCGATCCTTCGCTAACACCTCGGACGTTTCCACCGCTTGAGACCGGATCGGATGAATCGCCCTTCCAGTATGTCGACACGGCAACGAGCCGGGCTGGTATCGGCGCGATCAGCTCCAATCTGGAGCTGGACGCTGTCGCGATTATCGGCGCGGGCGGGACGGGATCCTACGTTCTGGATTTCGTCGCGAAAACGCCGGTCATAGGCATTCATCTTTTCGACGAAGATGTCTTCTCCAACCACAATGCGTTTCGCGCGCCTGGGGCCGCGTCCATCGAAGAGCTTCGGGATCGACCGAAGAAAGTGGACTACCTGCTAGAACAATACTCGAAGATGCACAGGCATATCCATGCACACCCATATCGGATGGACGGCAAGGCAGTTGAGGAACTTCTTTCCATGAGCTTCGTCTTCATTTGCATCGACGACGGGCCGGCAAAGAAGGCAATCCTTTGTGCCTTGAAGGGGGCTAAGATCCCTTTTATCGACGTCGGCATGGGCCTCAATGTTTCGCCAGATGGGAAACTGTTTGGCGCGGTTCGCGCGGTTACCTGGACCCCGGAGAGCGAGGGGAAATTCGACATCGACAAGCGGATTTCCTACGGAGAGGCACCCGATGGCGCGTTGTATGCGACCAACATCCAAGTCGCGGAACTGAACTGCATGAACGCTTGTATGGCGGTGATCAGGTGGAAGAAATATCTGGGCTTCTACGCCGATCTCGAGGAGGAGCATTTCAGCTGCTACAACGTGGACGGAAACAACATCGTAAATGACGATCAAAATGAAGATGGACCGCCTTGAGCCTTGTTTTGTTTCCCTGTTGCCGGACCAACTGGAGAACGGGAAGCTCTATGTCTCGATGGAGTTCGCGTCGGTGATCCACCTGTGCTGCTGCGGTTGTGGCAGGCAGGTGGTCACTCCGCTTTCCCCAACCGAGTGGAACCTGTGGTTTGATGGAGATTCGATTTCTCTCGCTCCTTCAATTGGCAACTGGAATTTCCCCTGCGAGTCGCACTACGTCATTACGGAAAACAGGGTGATGTGGGACAAGCACTGGGGAAAGTCAGAAGGCTCATCAAAACGGACTTTTGCTCCGAATCGGTGCAAATGGAAATCTGCTCCCGCTATTTCGGATTCCACACCTGCAGATAACCAAGACAACGCGAAACGCGAAGAACCAGTAATTGAAATGGCTCCAGCCACGGCTCTGAGGAAAATTCGCAGATGGCTCGGTCTTTGACGGCCTCAGCCAACACAAACCGACGAAAACTGAAAAAGCGCCACATGTGCGGAAGTCCCGGTATCGATGCGTTGAAGCGTCTGGCCTTCGATGTGCGGAAACTGCCCCGGTAGGCGACGCCCCA